>JACZRM010000235.1 GCA_022576105.1 Chloroflexota bacterium
AGCGATCCGATGGGACCTCCCAAGATCGGGCTCAGCGCAGGCCTGGATGCCCTGGCAGCCTACGTGTCTTCATTGACCGCCATACCCCTGAGTCCGCACCGTGATCCCGATGGTACTCTGACGCCGGATGCCCAGGTCGGAAAGCTGATTTTCGAGGCCCGGAATTGTCAATCGTGCCACTCCGGGGATTTCTTTACCGATGTCCAACGCCATGATGTCGGAACTATTCAGCCCTCCTCGGGTCTGGGAATCGGACAGCCGCTTGCCGGAATCGGCTTTGACACTCCCAGCTTGATCGGCATCTGGGACACCCCTCCGTATCTGCACAATGGCCAAGCCGCCACCCTTCAAGACGTGTTGAGTAACCCCTCCCATGGAAATACCAGTGGCCTAACTCCAGCCGAAACCGACCAGTTGGTTGCGTACCTCCTGCAAATAAATGCTGTGGATACCACTCCGCCAACGGTGTCCATCACCTCGCCGGCGGATGGGGCGGTGTTGACCGCTGGTTCCGTCACAGTGACTGGGGCCGCCAGCGACGACACTGGGCTCTCCCAGGTGGAGCTGCGAGTTGGGACCGGTGCCTGGCAGCAAGCGACGGGGACCAGCAGCTGGTCGTCGCCGGTGACGCTGACTCCCGGGGTCAACACGGTGACGGCGCGGGCCACCGATACCGCGGGGAACTTCACTGACACCGTCATCACCGTGACCTACAACCCGGCCGATACCACTCCGCCAACGGTGTCCATCACCTCGCCGGCGGATGGGGCGGTGTTGACCGCTGGTTCCGTCACAGTGACTGGGGCCGCCAGCGACGACACTGGCCTCTCCCAGGTGGAGCTGCGAGTTGGGACCGGTGCCTGGCAGCAAGCAACGGGGACCAGCAGCTGGTCGGCGCCGGTGACGCTGACTCCCGGGGTCAATACGGTGACGGCGCGGGCCACCGACACCGCGGGGAACTTCACCGACACCGTCATCACCGTGACCTACAACCCGCCACCCACCAGTCAAATAATCACCAACATAGTGGTCAGTAATGGGAAGGTGTACACGAGGGATACTTTGGACGTGGGCCAGGTCGTATACATTGACCGGACTTACACCTTCAACGCCATACCAACTGCTTATCTGGGCCAGGAGTTCATCCGAACTGCCAACAACGACAAGAAGGTTACGGACCCCAATCACCTCTCTTTCGATCTCACGGTAGCTGCGACGGTTTACGTTGCTTTTGATGTTCGGGCGTCGGTACTTCCTGCCTGGCTGGAGTCCACCTGGGTCCTCACTGGGGACATCATCGGCACCACCGACGTGTCGCGTCGGGTGTACAGAAAGGACTTTGTATCGGGGACCGTTATACTGGGCGGGAACGGTATGGCGCCCATGCAAGGTGCAGGAAGTAATTACAACGTCTTCGCTATAGCCAGATGACCCGGGTTGCTGCACAGCTTGAAAACGCTGCGGATAAAATGGTGACACTTGGGATCCATCGTGAACGATTAGCTTACTGGCTGGCCAAAAAATGGGTATATCCAACTGGGTGATTTTGCATACCTGCCCGACGAGCCTTCAGGTCGTCAAAAATCGGTCGATTGTTTGCTCCTGATGGCCGCTGAAAATTAGAAACGGCGTAGCCGCCAAATAGGCTACCCCGTTTATTTGCTCTGCAATCTTTCCGCTGTTGTGATGTGAGTCCAGACACCACCGTCAACTGGTTACTTTCAATCTGACCACCAAAGTTTGTTTCAAATAGTGAACATTCGACCCTACTCCATGTCCCCGTCCTGGATCCTCGCGCAAATACGCCAATACCCTGCCGTTACGTTACCCGAGGTACATCGGACTATCCTTCTTCACTCACTAATTTACTGCTCTACTCTCCTTAATCAGTAGATTTTCCATAGGTGAACTCCCACCTCTGCCCGTCTACTTCCCATAGTCTACCTATGCCCTACTATCCACTTTGTTGGGTAAGTGTTGGGTTTCATCCAAACGCGTTGCATTTACCCAGGGACCATGCCAGTGTACACAGCTCGAGTCCCTAGTCTTATTTATTGGAGGAGTTTCAAATGGATTCCAACGGTGTCATGGAGGAGATCCGAGGGTTACTGAACCAGGGCAGGTCTTCATCCGAGACCATTGCCTTGGGCTACAAGCCTTCCACGGTTTACAAGGCCCAGCGCCAATTACGTAAAGTCCTGTCTGCTTCCGATCCGCCGGTGACTACCCAGGTCCTAGTCACCAACATGGCTTCCGAGGACTGGGCCAAGCTGCGAGAGGAAAACAACTCCCTACGGGAGCAAGTGTCATCTTTGGAAGAGATGAACGCGGAAAGGGATTCCCTCAGGCAGGAGTTGGATTTGGCCACGGGTCAAATTGAGGAACTGGTCCTAGAGGCGAGTCAAGCTCGGATGTTGCAGGACCATTTGTCCGAGCTGGAACCCGAGGCACAAGCCGCCGCTGAACTCAGGCAACAGGTCCAGGATCTGCAGAGCCATCTGAGTCACTCCGGAGCGGTTATGGCCCAGGAACTCAAACAATGGCAAGCCAAACTCGAGCAAGAACAGGCGGCCCGCCGGGAAGCCGACGACCTGGTTTCACACCGACGTACTGAGATCGACCAGCTAAAAGAGGCGAATCAACGTCTAGCCCAGCAGTTGGAGGACCTCCCCGGACACATTACTCCGAAGATCTGGGAGTTGATTCAACCTTTGCAGGAGGAACTCAAGCAATTGCGGCCCCTCAACGTCTGGGTCGGACATCCCTGCGTGGCCTGCGGCAAAACCACCTCAGGCGTAGTTTCCCGGAAACTGGCCGGCGAACTGCTGCGGGATGGCGGCTACGGCCACGGGGAGTGCGTCAAGAAGCGGTCTCGGAGGTGATGATCGTTCGCCTGGGTCGACCCGGATACCACTTACGAATCTAGTTACTAGCCAAGTCTTCGAGTACCTAAGAACGTCGGCAATGCAGGGAAAAAGCGCGGGTTTGCCTGGGTATACCCTCAGATGCCAATACCCTCAAATTCCCGGGCATCCATCGGTCCGGCTTCTGGGCAACCACGTTGAACCCCATCATTGCGCGTAACATCGCGGCGAGTTATGACATTCCTCCCAATCCGTCCAACCAGTCTCTGCATCGACCACAATTACTTCCCGACGGCGGCTGAGCCAAGTTCAACACTTCGGACATTACCGTATTTAGCACCTGAGATTTCTGTTCAGCCTCCCGGTAGGCATCCCCAGCGGCCCTGGCAACAGACGACTCTGCCAGGGAGTCCGGTCCTTGTAGCAGCAACAGGATGGCTTTGTCGGTCAGTTCTTTGCTGAAGAAAAAGAACAAAGGGAGTCCGGTGAGGGAAGTGTCTCCTTCCGATCCTCCCCGGATATCAGACTCCACCACTGTATTCCAGGGCAGTCCGGAGGTCCTACGCAACACCAGTTCGTACAGAATGCCAACAATATTGACGT
>JACZRM010000236.1 GCA_022576105.1 Chloroflexota bacterium
GGAGCACCTGGCGCAGTTGCAGGACCTGCGGGATACGTTGGGGATGTAGAGAGCAGTCTGCCGCTCGTCCTTCGACCAGCATGTCCCTTCGATAAACTCAGGGCAGGCTCTGAGCCTGTCACAGTGGCTCAGGGCGAACGGACAAACCCGCTCGTGGTGAGCTCCGATTTCAACGAGAGTCGCGACAGAGTCGGACCCGTCGAACCATGAGTGGGTGAATTTATTCGTCTGCTTTTGGAACAAAAGGTACTTTCGGAGCAAGGCTTGGCTCCCTGCCAGCAGGGGAGGGAGAATAACCAGGCAATTCAATTCGGCGATTAACCCTCTTCGCCGATTCCCAGCAGGCTCAAGAAGGCTTCTTGGGGCACCTCAACCCGCCCGATGCTTTTCATTCGCTTCTTGCCTTCTTTTTGCTTCTCCAGCAGCTTGCGCTTGCGGGTAATGTCGCCGCCGTAACACTTGGCCAGCACGTCTTTTCGCAATGCCTTGACCGTCTCTCGTGCGATTACCCGGCTGCCGATGGATGCCTGCAGCGGGACCTCAAAGAGCTGCCTGGGAATGGTCTTACGCAGCTTTGCCACCACGGCCCGGCCGACTAGAGCTGATCGATCCCGGTGAACAATCATGGAAAGGGCCTCCACCGGAAGGTGGTTCACCAGAATATCAACCTTGACCAATGGGGCGCTATGGTAGCCCTCAAAGGTGTAATCCAGCGACGCGTAGCCCTGGGTGCGAGATTTGAGTTGATTGAAGAAGTCGGCCAGCATCTCCGAAAGCGGCATGGTGTACTCCATCATCACCCGCGACTGGTCATTCCCCGACGCCGCGTCGCTCTTGCCGCCAAGGCCTTGGATATATTCCACCCGTTTGTACTCAGAGCGGCGGGAATGCATCAATTCCATGATGGTCCCCACGTAGCGGCTGGGCGCCACAATGGTCAGGTTCAGAATAGGCTCCTGAATCTGCTGAATTTCATTGGGGGAAGGCAACTTGGAGGGATTAGCCACCAGGATGGTTTCCCCGTTGGTTAACACAACCTGATAGGCCACACTGGGCGCGGTAACGATCAAGTCCAAATCGTATTCCCGCTCCAGCCGCTCCTGAACTATCTCCAGGTGCATCAGACCCAAGAAGCCGCAGCGAAAACCAAACCCCAACGCGGTGCTGCTTTCCGGTTCGGTGGATAGCGACGCATCACTAAGTCTCAGTTTTTCCAAAGCCGCTCGCAGGTTGTTATAGTTCTCGCCGTCGGCCGGGTACAGACCAGCAAATACCATCGACTTGATCTCCACGTAGCCAGGTAGCGGGTCGGTGGCAGATCGAGGATAGCCGGTCAAGGTATCGCCGACGGAACATTCCTGAACGTCCTTGAGCCCGGTTGCAATATAGCCCACCTGGCCGCTATACAGAACGTCTACCGGCTTCGGCGCGGGAGCAAATATCCCCAGCTCGACGATCTCGGCCACCTTGCCGGTAGACATGACCATGATACGGTCGTTCTTGGATATCTGCCCGTCAGCCATCCTGACGTAGCCAATAATTCCCTTGAAGGAGTTGTACACCGAGTCGAATATCAGGGCCCGCATCGGCGCGTCGGGATTACCCTTGGGCGCGGGTACTCTTGCAATTACCGCATCGAGAATTTCACGCGCTCCGGCGCCAGTCTTGGCCGATACGTAGAGCACTTCCTCTGGCTTGAACCCAAACACCTGTTGCAGTTCAGCGGCCACCCGCTCCGGTTCAGCCTGGGGCAGGTCTATCTTGTTGATCACCGGGATCAACTCCAGGTCGTACTCCATGGCCAACAGAATATTGGCAATGGTCTGGGCCTCGATGCCCTGGCTGGCGTCCACAATCAGCAAAGCGCCTTCACAGGCGGCCAACGCTCGGGAGACTTCATAACTAAAGTCCACATGGCCCGGCGTATCAATGAGGTTCATCTGATACTGCTGGCCGTCCGGGGCGCGGTAATTCATGCTCACCGCTTTTCCCTTGATGGTTATGCCCCGTTCCCGTTCCAGGTCCATCTGGTCCATATACTGGGCCTTCATATCCTGGGGGCGCACAGTACCGGTTATCTCTAGGAATCGGTCGGCCAGGGTGGATTTGCCGTGGTCAATGTGGGCGATTATGCAGAAATTGCGAATCAAGTTGGGGTTCATATAAGGCCAATGGTATCATGGAGCCCGGTCGCTCACAAGGATAGAACTCAATCATCCCCGCGGTCTTTCGGGTATGATCAGGGGTATTCACAGCGCCGAGGGGCTTTGCTCCGAAAGTCGGGATTAGGCCTCACTTTCGGGACGATCTTAGGATGCCCTTCGACAGGCTCGGGATGAGCGGGTATTCATCCGTTCGTGGTGAGCCCTTCGACCGGCTCAGGACAGGCTTGTTGAACCATGAGTGGGTGAAATTATTGGCAGGCTTTTGGAACCAGGCCGAGGCCACCGAGTTGGCGGCCCCTGATTGAACTGCTAGCGTAAGCGGTTGGGCGGTGAGCTAGTAAGAACCGTACCCAGTCGCCCTGATGCAGGCGGCCCAGTGATTCGGTTCTACTTCTCTGAGTTCTGGCAGCACCTGAGAGCACTCGTCAATGGCCGCCGGGCACCTGGGATGGAACACGCAGCCACTGGGCGGGTTCAACGGACTGGGTACTTCGCCGGTCAGTATGATGCGCTCTCTTTGGGCGTCGATGACCGGGTCAGGTATGGGCACCGCCGACAGGAGGGCCTTGGTGTATGGATGCAGTGGATTGCGGTAGATTTCGTTCCGGTCGGCAATTTCCACCACCTTGCCCAAATACATCACCGCTACCCGGTCGCTAATGTGGCGCACCACCGACAAGTCGTGGGCAATGAACAGATAGGTCAGGCCATACTTTTCCTGAAGGTCTTCCAGCAGGTTGATAACCTGGGCTTGAATTGAAACGTCCAGGGCGGAAACCGGCTCGTCGCAAACTATCAGCTTGGGGTCCACCGACAGAGCCCGCGCCACTCCGATGCGCTGGCGCTGTCCGCCGCTGAACTCGTGAGGGAACCGGTCAGCCATGTAGGGGTTGAGTCCCACGTTCTGCAGCAACTCGGCGATGCGCTCACGGTACTCAGCCTTATTGTTGACCAGACCATGCACAATGAGAGGTTCACCAATAATATTGCCGGCGGTCATGCGGGGATTCAAAGAACTGAAGGGGTCTTGAAAAATGACCTGCATCTCACGACGCTTTGCCCGCATTTGACGCGTTGAAAGAGTGGTCAGATCCTGCCCTTCAAAGATTACGCTTCCCCCAGTGGGCTTGTATAGCTGGAGTATGCAGCGGCCGGTGGTAGTCTTGCCGCAGCCGCTCTCACCCACCAATCCCAGGGTCTCGCCGCGCCGAACGAAGAAGTTGACGCCGTCCACGGCTTTAATGTAAGCTACCGCCCGCTGAAAGATCAGCCCGGTGGTAACTGGAAAGTACATCTTGA
>JACZRM010000237.1 GCA_022576105.1 Chloroflexota bacterium
AATAACAGCGGTATCTGCGGCACTTTCTATCCTGGCCGAAATGAATATTAATTTATTACTGGCATCTTCCTTGGCTATCCATACTTTACGCAGATCATCGGTAACTGCTATCCCCTGCGAGTAACCCTCCCAATGAGCAGGGCCTCGTGTAAAACCATTGTCCCGCAGCCACGAATCGATGGTATTGAAGAGGTCTATACCTTCAAGTGTTTGAACTCGGTAGGGTCTTCTGATGTGCTCGAAAATCGCAATACCAGCAAGAACAATTAGTATTGTTGCTAATACAATCAGTAAGATTGCCCAATATGGCACAGGGTCTAAGGCAGCTAGAATACCACTTAGAGTAGGCATCAAAACTGTAACAGCAACCTGCGCAACAAGGGTTCGTCGGGAAGGCATCCAATGGCGCATGCCCTCAGTCTATCACTAGCCTTGCTTCGGGCATATAATCCCCCGTCACGTCTAAAGATATCGCACCTACCCCAACTTCCCTATCAATCCCAGGTTCAATCATCCCCCCCAACTCGATTTGCTCTATAATCCCCGGCAGTAATCATGATAGTCGATAGCCACTGCCACATATTCCCGGCCAGCTTTGCCCCTCGCCACGCCGAGCTGACGGCCCTCGACGCCACCTACGCCACCCTATTTCCCAAACCAGGCCCCAAATTGGCCACCGCTGAAGACCTCTTGGCCGACCTGCAACGGGAAGGCATCGACCACGCCGTGGTGATGGGGATGGGTTGGTGCAACCAGGGTCTGGCATCGGAGGCCAACGACTACCTGATTGCCGCGGTGGCCCAGCATCCTGCCACCCTGACCGGTTTCTGCTCAGTCAACCCGGCTTGGGGCGCCGCTGCAATAAAAGAGATGGAACGCTGCGCCCAATCCGGCCTGCGGGGCGTCGGAGAGCTGCACCCAGACACCCAGGAATTTGATATTACCAGCAAGGACTTGATGCAGCCTTTAATGACCGCCGCCCAGGATTTAGGGTGGCCGGTGGTAGTGCATACATCGGAGCCGGTGGGCCACATCTATCCGGGCAAGGGACACACCACGCCGGAAAAAGCGTACCGCTTCATCGAGAACTTCCCGGAGAACACCATCATCTGCGCCCATTGGGGCGGCGGCCTGCCCTTCTATTCGCTGATGCCCGAGGCGCCGCAAGTTTTGAAGAACGTATACTATGACTCGGCGGCATCGCCCTTCTTGTACCGGGCAGAGGTCTTTGAAGCAGTGGCCAGGCTGGTCGGCCCAGAGAAGATACTCTTCGGCACCGACTATCCGCTGATCGGCCACCGCCGATTGATCCAGCAGGTCCAAGATTCCAAATTGGACGGCTCGGCCAAAGAAGCCATCTTGGGCGGGAATGCCGCCAAGCTGCTGGGGTTGTAAATACTTGGTGGCCAAATGTAATGCCAAATGTAATGCCGTATGATTTTGCAACGCTGCCGGACTACTTGCAGCCAGGGCTGGACATTGTTCTGGTGGGCATCAACCCGTCTCCTTACTCGGTTGCGGCCGGTCACTACTTTGCCAATCCCCGCAACCGGTTCTGGGCCGCATTGAACCGTTCCGGGTTGGTGGAGGCGGAGGTCACGCCGGAACAGGACTCAACCCTGCTGCAGCATGGCATCGGCTTTACCGATGTGTGCAAAAGGCCCACTGCCCAGGCTGCTGGTTTAAAGGCCGCCGACTTTCGGCAATGGTGCCCGGTGTTGAAAGAAAAACTGCTGCGCTATCAGCCGCGCATCGCCTGCTTTCACGGTGTGACCGGGTACAATGCCTTTCTCAAGTATGGTGAGAATTCAAACCAGAAGGCCCAATTGGGGCTGCAGCCGCTAACGGTGGGCGATACCAAATTCTTTGTTGTGCCCAATCCCAGTCCGGCCAACGCCCAGTATTCCATCGACGATCTGGTGTACTGGTACCGGCAGTTGGGCAGTCTTCGAGAGGAACTGGCCCGACAGTGACATCCCCGAATACAGCAGATACTGTTCGTGTCTTCATCGCTCTGGATATCCCCACGCGGGACCAGGAATCCCTGACTGATGCCATCGGACGCTTACAGTCGGTGATTCCCAATGGAGTCAAATGGGTAGACCCTGGCGGCATTCACCTGACGCTAAAATTCCTGGGAAACGTTCCGCTGCCCATGGTCGAAAAACTTCTGACGGCGATGCAGCAGGCATCAGACCAGTTCCGGGCCGAATCACCAAGGAAACAGTTCCAATTGCGACTCTCGGGCCTGGGCACCTTCCCCAACCGCCAGCAGGCCCGGGTCCTGTGGGCCGGAGCTGAAGGCGACCTGGACTCGCTGGCCGCCCTGCAAAAGCTGGTTGACCAAGCGGTTGCCACCTTGGGATATTCCCTGGAGAAACGGCCTTTCCGGCCTCACCTGACTATTGGGAGAGTACGCGACAGCGTCCCTCAGCAACTGCGTCAGTCCATTGGCCAGGCAGTTGCAGCCGCCGAACTGCCCCCAACCGACTTCTGGAAAGTGGACACCCTGCACTTGATCCGGAGCAACCTCACTCCCAGCGGCGCCATCTACACCTCCATTGGGTCGGTGGCGTTGTAGGGGCAAATATGGACCGCATTATTACCTCCGCCCACCCGGTTGCTCCCTTCGATTTCGACCTGACCGCCGGGTATCACACCTATTTTCGGGGGCGGTACGGCACCGATTCCCTGGAAGACGGCAAGTACCGCCGGCTGCTGGACCTGGGGGACAAACTGGTGCTGGCCTCGACGCAGTCCACCGGAGACCCGGAACACCCGGAGTTGAGCATCGAAATTCAGGGGGAGAACCTCACCCCTCAAAACGTTGATTCGGCGTCTCGGCAGGTGCTGTGGCTGCTGGGCGCAGACCAGGATTTATCTCCCTTCTACGAAAAAGCTCAATCCGACCCGGTGATGTCCGAGATAGTCGACAAATTCTACGGGCTGCATTTGCCGCACACCGCCTCGGTGTTTGAGGCTTTGGTGCTGGCGGTTTTAGGCCAGCAGATTGCCACGGCGGTGGCCCGAATTATTCGCACCCTGTTGATTGAGACCTACGGACTGAGCCAAATGTTTGATCAAGAGGAATATTTCGCGTTCCCCAGGCCCGAATCGCTGCATCGAGCATCGATTGAAGACCTGCGCGCCCTCAAGTTGAGCCAGCGCAAGGCCGAGTACATCAAAGCAATCGCGGCGGCGGCGCTGGAGGATTCGGGGTGGTTGGAGGGGCTGCAAGGGTTGGAAGACGAAGCAGTGGTATCGCGGGTCACTGAACTGAGAGGCGTCGGCCACTGGACCGCCCAGTGGGTGTTGGTACGTGCGTTGGGCCGACCCGACGCATTTCCCTCCGGAGACCTGGCCCTGCAGCGGGCCATCTCCAACCTGTACTTCAACCGAGAAAAGCTAACCCCCGACCAGATTGCGGATTTCTCCCAACGATGGACACCCTTCCGCACC
>JACZRM010000238.1 GCA_022576105.1 Chloroflexota bacterium
AGGGGCAATCGCGTTTGAGAACCGCTTCGCCGCATCGCGAACGAAAGCGAAGCAATCTCAAGGGGACGAGATTGCTTCGTCGCTTACGCTCCTGGTAAAACCCCCAGGCAAGCCCGATGAAATGGGATCGCCCGGTTGCAAGATAAGACCCCTGCCGGTGGCATCGGAAATACCCAGACCAACCACCGGCGGAGGTCTTATCTTGTTGGATTGTCCAACATCTTCGGTGCAAGACCTGGACCCAGATAGCGTATCAGTTCGGCGTCCGGGATCGGGGCTTGGTCACACCGGCGAAGGTCGGTGTCCCGATACAATCGCTGTGCCGACGCTCTAATGGTTTTCGGCGCAAGCCGGAATGACCAGAACTAAAGTATCACACTACCTGGACCTGCGCTTACTTGACCTCTGCAGTGGCTCCAGCATCTTCCAGCTTGGCCTTGACGGAGTCGGCCTCTTCCTTGGGCACGCCTTCCTTGACCCGTACCGGCGCTGACTCGACCAGCTCTTTGGCTTCGCGCAATCCCAGGGAGGTGACTTCGCGCACGGCCTTGATGACGTTAATCTTGCTCTGGCCAAAGCTTTGCAGGGTAACCTCAAATTCGGATTGGGCCTCTTCGGCGAAGGCTGCGCCGTCAGCGGCGGCGGGAGCGGCGGCCACTGCCACTGGAGCGGCGGCGGTTATGCCGAATTCGTCCTCCAGAGTTTTTACCAGGTCGGACAACTCCAGAACGCTCATTCCCTTGATCGAATCCAGGATCTCCTCTTTAGTTGCCATTGATTCCTCCTAAAACTTTTACCTGACTGATTTATGGTTGCTCTACTGAGTTAAATTTGCCGTGGGAGGGTAACTCCTCTTTATACCTCCCTCATTTCCACGATGCCAGCGCTGCCCGGCGCTTGCTGGGTGTCGTCTTCCGGGCCAGTGGGGCCGCCCCGGCGGGCTTTGGCGCTCCATTCTTTGATGGTCACCTCAATCAGGGAGGTAATTCCCAAGTCCTGGGGCGGCGGGGCGTGGTAGTCCTGGTCTACTTTTCTGCCTGGGAAATATCGTTGGACCATCTGGTCGAACAACCGGAACTTCTCCCCTTCATCGACAATTTCCCGGGCGCTCCCGAACACCACCACGCTGCGGTAGTTCATTGAGTGGTTCATCGCTTTTCTAGAGTAGACCAGTCCGTCGGTCAAGGTTACCGCAACGCACACCGGTGTACCGGTGGCCAACTGCTGAAGCAATCGGCTGCGGATTGACCCGTGCAAATACAGGTGTTCCGGGTGGTCCATACCGTAGTGGTAGGTCATGGGTATGACCAGCGGGTAGTCGTCCTCAATGAAACCCACGTGGGCCACCATGCCCTGAGCCAGAATACTGGCCGCCTCGTCAGGCACCGCCCTTTCCGGGTGGTTTCTGATCAGCGTACGTTCACTGTTGGTGATCGGGTCGGCCATGGGTTACCCAGCGTCCTTGGGGCCAGAATCTTCTGAATCAGTGGACTCAGCTTCCTCTGAACCGGCGTCCGCCTCGGCGGCAGCCTGGGGTTCCTCGGCTACGGCGGCGTCCGTCTCAGTGGCATCCGCCGCTGCTTCAGCGACCGGGGCCTCATCGGCGACGGTAGCCTGGGGTTCCTCGGCGACGGCGTCGGTCTCAGTGGCATCCGCCGCTGCTTCAGCGACCGGGGCCTCATCGGCGACGGTAGCCTGGGGTTCCTCGGCCACGGCGTCCGTCTCAGTGGTATCGACCGCACCTTCAGTTTCCAGTTGGTGGATCCTGGCTTGCAACAGACCGCCAAAGCTCCGCAAAGGGCCGCTGAGAACGCTAAGCAGCCCGTAAATTGGGGCCTGCAGCTGGCCCAGCAACTGAGCGACCAACTGGTCCCTGGGAGGCAGGGTTGCCAGCCGTTCCACTTCTGGTTTCTGTAGCACCGGGCCGCCGCCCATTACCGCTCCTTGTATCGCCAGCGCGGAGCGGGTGCTGCGGATGTAATCGTGCAATACCCTGGCTACATCCACCGGTTCATCGTAGCCCAAGGCGATGGCCGTTGGGCCTTGCGTTATCTCTTTGAGCTGGGGCACCTGGGCCGCGTCGGCAGCCAGACCCATCAGCGAGTTCTTGATCACCAGGAACTCGACCCCGGCTTCCCGGGTGCGGCGTCGCAACTCGGTCATCTCGTTGACCGGGATGTTACTGTAGCTGGCGGTGACTACTATGGAACACTTTTCCAGCTTTTCTTTCAGTTCACTTACTTTGTCTATTTTGGCCTGGGTTGGCAAGGGAGCCTCCTCGTGGGTCTATGACTGTGGGTCTATGACTGGTGAAAATCCCATCTGGGCAACGCTCAGATTATAGTTTCTGGTTGGGCTGGCTGATGAATCCCTCCCCCGGTTCTCGCTCGGTCTCCTTCTCCCAATGGGAGAGGGGTGAGGGATCGGACGAATCCCCGCCAAAAAAAACCTGCGCCACGTCAATGAAGCGCAGGGAGCGACGAAACGACCAGCGAATCGTCCTACCAGTTATTGCGCCTCGGCGGGCGATTGCTCCTTAACCCCCAAAGGGGACCCGCTGTCTGTGGCAATATATTTTTTGAGATTATACGCTAATTAATCGGCCGGTTTAAGGGCCTGCAAACTGCCAACATCAACCATAACACTGGGGCCCATGGACGAAGTGATGTAGGCGGTGCGCAGGAAAGCGCCTTTTACGGCATCGGGCTTGTCGCGCACAATGGCGTCCATCAGCACCGCCAGGTTCTCCATCAGGGCGTCAGTGGTGAAACTGGCCTTGCCGAACTTGCTGTGGATGATGGAGGTGCGATCGGTGCGGTATTCCAGCCGACCGGCCTTGGCTTCCTCAATGGTTCTGGCCAGGTCTCGGGCCTGTACCATGGTACCGGTCCGGGGATTGGGCATCAGTCCTTTGCGACCGAGAACCCGGCCCAACTTGCCGATCTTGGGCATAATTTCTGGGACCGCCAGGCCCACTTCAAAGTCTGACCAGCCTCCCTCGACTTTCCCAATCAAGTCGTCATCGCCAACAAAGTCGGCGCCGGCTTGTCGGGCGATGTCGGCGGCTTCTCCGGTGGCGAAAACTGCCACCCGCACCTGCTTGCCCAGTCCGTGGGGCAGTATCGCAACGCCCCGCACCATCTGTTCCGCGTGGCGGGTGTCGGCGTTGGTGCGGAGGTGGACCTCCATGGTCTCGTCAAACTTGGTGCTGGCGTTTTCTTTCAGCAGTTCAACGGCTTCCAGGGGTTGGTAATTCCGGTTCTCGTCTACGTGCTCGGCGGCGGAGTTGTACCGCCGACTGTGTTTAGGCATATCTACCCCTCTGATATCTCGATGCCCATACTCCGGGCGGTGCCTTCGATGATCTTAACGGCTTGTTCCACCGAAGGTGCGTTCAAGTCTTTCAGTTTGATTTCAGCGATCTTACGCAGGGCTTGCCGGGATATTGTTCCGAT
>JACZRM010000021.1 GCA_022576105.1 Chloroflexota bacterium
CCGTGCCGTACCCATAAGTTGGCCGGGAGAGAGTGGTGTTTAGGCACATGGCCTTTGGGGGCGTTTTGAAAGGTAATAGGCGCTCATGCTTCGAGAAGCCTGTCCCTTCGATAAACTCAGGGCAGGCTCTGAGCCTGCCGAAGGGCTCACCACGAGCGGATTGTGACTTGTGCCCCGTTCGTCCTGAGCTTGTCGAAGGATGAAGAGAAGGAATACAACCCTTATTGAGGCGCCCTTTTAGAGGAGGGGGAGCATATGGTGCAAATCAAAAGGCTGAGGGCTAGAAGGAATCATGGCCGGACGGTACGATCCAGCAGTTTTGGGACCGCCGTTAGCCGTCTCAAGGTTTTTCCGTGGCTCGACGATCGGGGATCCTTGCTGCTGGAAACGGTGGTGGCCTCTATGGTGTTTGCCCTGGTTGGGGTGGCGGTGTTATCCGGCCTGAGCATCACCTACCGCACCGGCGCCATGGTAAATGTCCACTCCACAGCGGAAAACGTTGCTAGAAACCAGATGGAGTTCGTCTTCAGCCAAAGTTACCAGGAGCCCGGGTCAACCCCTTATCCGACTTACAGCACGATCCCCTCTGATTACAGCGTGGCTACTTCTGCAACCGATGTGGACCCGCTGGCTCCAGACACCGAGATTGAGCGGGTTAACGTGGCGGTGACCTACGACGGTCAAGTAATTGTCAGTCTCAGTACCTTAAGGTTCCGAGATTAGTGGGAGGCAGTTTGTTTAAGAAAAGTTTCCTGCACCGACTTTCTTCTAGGACCGGCGGATTTACGCTAATGGAGGTAGCTATCGCTACCGCCTTGTTGTCCTTGGGGATATCGCTGGTGGGGACTGCGGTATTCCAGGTTTTGAGCGCCCAAGGCAGCTGGCAGGATGACGTAGTAGCCACCAAGGACCTCCGTCACGTTGGAAGCTGGTTCGCTGGTGATTTGCTGAATACGGATACAACCGATCTGATTAACGATGCCCCGCCGGTTGACAACATTGTGCTTACGACTTTCAACGGTGACCAGATTTCGTATAATGTGTCCGGCAATAGCCTGACGCGGGTTTTTGATGACGGTACGACACTATATCAGAATATCCTGTCCAGCAAGGCGGTCTCGGTCGCTTTTTCCCGATCTACCGATCTGGTCACCATGGTGCTGGTGGTGAAGGCTGAGAGGGGCGGCACGGAGACAATTACTCTAAACACCAACTTGCGATAAAGAGAATAGATGCCATGAAAAATCTATTTGATCGACTGCTGCATCGCCAGAACGGCGTGTCAATGCTGATCGTGCTGGGCTTTATGGCATTGTCGGTACCCCTGGTCACTGGATTACTCTCCTTCAGCGGCACGCTGAGTAAGGACTCCCGGACCAAGGCCACCATTCTGCAGGGCCAATACTCGGCCCAGGGATGCACTCAGCAAGCTACCTACAAGCTTAAAACTGACTCCTCATATGTTGCCAGCCTTTCCATTGGCGTACCCGATGTCTATACCTTTGATGGCTGCACCATCACCGTTACTAAGGTTTCTGGGCCTCAGGCCAGCAAGGTGGCCTTTGCCGATCTGGTGATTAGCCTGGACGTTGAAGGCAGTGTGGATGACCTTGAGCTGGTCGACTTGAAGCAGGCCGCCAACACCATCGTGGATGCCTTTAGCCTGGAGACCACCGATGGGCGGATAAGAATCGGTGTGCTTCGCTTCGCGAATAGCAGCGCTTCGGTGGTGGATATGACCGATGTGGATGAGCACGGAGTATCTGAGCCCCTGCATGACGGTATCAACGGCATCGTACGGGGAGGGCCGGGGCTGGGCACCGACACCAACCTCGTGTCGGCACTGAATGGTACCAAGCAACAATTTAACACCGGCCTGGGTGACCGTACCGACCCGCCTTATCCCGTGCCCAATCTGGTGGTCTTCATCACCGATAGTGGCGATGCTGCCGGCAATAGTATTGGAGCCATTCAAGGGATCTCTGCAGGCATGGGTGCCAGTGGTCACACGATCTTCGCCATAGGTGTCGGCAGCGGGATCAGCATGGCCACCCTCAATGCGATAGCTACTCATCCTTCCAATGTCTTTACCACCGCCGACTTCAGCGCGTTGCTCGACATAATTGATGATATTGTCACGGCGGTTTACAACGCGGCCGGCATGGGAACCCTGTTCACCATCGAGTCGGTAAGCCCGGATGGCACGGTCAGCATTTCTGAGTACGTAATCCCACCGCCATAGAATCCGAGTTACTTTCCCAGCGGCCTATTTCCCCCTACGGCCCACCACTCTAACAGCCCTATCCAGACCGGAGTCACCTTTCTGGATAGGGCTGTTACTTGCCCGCAGGATAGTGGTCTCCATACCCTGGTTGGAAATTAGAACGAATCCCCGCCAAGGTCCCCCAGGCCTTGCCTCAAAAACGTCAGTTGCGGCCTGTGGTGCGGGCCAAGACCCCATTCTTGATGTCACCCTTGCATCTGAAACGATAGATTTACAAACTAGGCGCCAAGACCAGAAGGGGTAGGCCGATTCAGCCTGGGTTGAGAAAACCGTGGGTCAGCCAGCTTGCTCCGTGCTGTCTTGAAGCGCCCGAACCCTTGCCTGGGCCGAAGCAGCCCGAATCTGGCAAGGCAGGGCCAAACCACGGTTGGTGATTTGGGCAGCCCATTAGGTGGGGATATGAGTGGGGATTGTTTTAGACCAGGCACAGCTGAAACCCTGGGGACGCGATTGCCGGTCGTGTGGTCTGCCTGGGCTCTCCTGATCCTCAGGGGTTGCAATCTTGGTGGCGCGAGAGTGGCTGAACTGACCAGCGCCCTGGTGGGTCTGGAAGCCGCAGGAGTGGTAGAGATGTCCCAGGCGGGTAGATGCCTGGCCACTACAATCTCCCAGCCGAGAGAGCGGTGGTTTGTTTGGCCCACAATCAGTCAGGGAGTTCATTTTCAAGGCGGTACAATAAACATGAGCGCCTACCGCAAATTGACCAGGAAGAACGTCCTCTGCGTTGTCTTCGTCGTTTCGGCGGGAAATGCCGCAACCCAGGGCCCAGTATCAGGTACAGGGCAGACTATGCGCCTATCTCCTGACCAACAAGGTGGAACGGGAAGTTACACCCCCAGGCGTGGGCCTCCAACTTGCCCTAACGCCCTTGGCAACGCGTCTGGCACAGCATCGGAGTGAACTGGACCAGGCTCAGCAAACGCTACTGAGTGGACACGTTGGTTTGGCAAGCCGTAATGGATCGCGCCATCGCCCGCAGCAGAGGAATGGAAACGCGGGCAGATTGTACTAGCGGAAAAGTCCAATCCCCACTGGCGTGACCTTCATGAGCGACTGGGATGAATGGGTTCCAGCGGAAGACGGAACGACGAGATTGCCGGTCATGCTCGGGTTTCCGGCGTCCCCTCTGAATCTAAATTCCTGGCATCTAACCGGCAAATTTGGGGTGCCTCGTGGCTCTGGCGTTGCACTGGTGTTTCGAGAAGATGAAACCTGATCCTGATATCGGGGCTGGCCTTGGCCGGTTCACCCGTCTGTTGACTCTTCTTCATCCGGCTCAACTTCAAGAATATGGAACACCTTAATCTGAAAACTCACTGTGCCGTCGGAATTCGGATCGGCGCCCCCCCGACCCTCGACACTCTGCATTCTGGCGTCTTCAAAGAGCCCGCTATCCCTCAGGTTAAAAACGTACTGCAATGTTTCAGCGTGACTTTTAGCGGTCCCTAGTATCGTAAAATCTTCACCGTGAGGCGCAATTGCCGATAGAGTCACTCCTGCCGGTAAGGCCGGGCCAGTTATTACGCGCAATTGGGCCAACAAGGAGCTCAAACCCTGTTCCAGGGTATCAATTTGGGCTTCCAATTCATCAATTCGTTCTTGGGTTACTTCATTGCTGGTCCTGCTCGTCTCGTAAGTGGTTAAAACCAAGTCGGATTCCCGTTCCAGTTCCTGCAATGTTTGGAGTTCTTGGGTGAGAACGGCCTGGTTCATTATCTTAGTGTCTACCTGGTCCAGCACATTGTAGAGTTGGATCATCAGGAGCGCCAGAATCAAAAATACTGCAGTTTGAAAAGCCGGTATGGGCTGCAGCTGGTGCCGCTTCGGCAGCAAGTTCAATGCACTGGATTTGACCGACTGGGAGGTCTCTGAATTGGTAATAGCGACTTTGTCTGATAGATAAAGACCCAAGTTTATGGCGTACTCCGCTATCGGAAAGTCCTCTGAGTAGCTTACCGCAGGCTCTATGGAAAGCACTTCTCGCTGCAAGCGGCTGCGCAGCAACTGGGCCATTGGATTACCTTCCTGGCATTGACCGGTTAGAATCACCGGTATTGGCTGGTTTATTTGGTTGGGGTCATCCGGCTGATAATAGCTGGCCACCTGCTCGATAGCCCTGGATACGCTGTTGGCCCGCGCCTCAGCAGTCGATTCCGCGTGGCCAAATTCAAGCTGGTGGACGGTTTTGGCTTCTCCGGACTGGACCAGCACCAAAGCGGTTTCATCTGCTTCCAGGTGCACGACCACCCCATTGGCTACTCCTGAAACCAACGCCAGTGCTACGGCTTTTGAATAGGCCGCTTCCGGGTGCAGTCCGACTTCCTTGGCGATATTGACCTGAGAATCGAGCCTTTTCTTGGGCAGCGCGACGGCGAATATGGAGCGGGTTTCGCCCTCTTTCTGCATCCGCCAGGATATATCTACTTCGTCCTTGCCGAATGGCAGGCTGTCCAGTACCTCGGCGAGGACCACCGGTTCCAAGTAACGGCTGCGCACTCTAGGGATCTGGATGTTCCGCATCAATGTGGTGTTCAGGGAGAGGTCCATCACCACCCGGCTGCGCCGAACACCTACTTTCCCCAACAAGCGCCATACGCGGTTGTCACTGCTGACGGACAAATCATTGACTAGACGCTGCAGGGAAGATTCGATGACCTCTTCGGCACTGAGCGAATCTTCAGATTCGGAGTGCGATTGCGCCTCTGCAGCAGGAGAGCTGGCGGTTGAGAAAGCAGTCGACCCCCAAGCGGTTACTTTCGAGCCCTTGAAGACAACCACACGGAATGAATCTTTTTCGGCCGTTAGGGTAACGATACGCTTATTTGAAGTAAATTTCGGTAGGCGTACATGAGGGATGCGTATCCTTTGCCAGATGGGGGTTCGGTCAACCCCGGTCGATGCTTCATCTGGGGCTTCAGCGGCGATAGTAAACTCAGTATTGCCTACCGGGTCTTCAGTGGCAAACTCGGCGGCGTAAGAACCGGCCAGAATGAAGTCTGTTTGGTCTGGCTGATCGCCGAAAGAAATAGCTGGCTCAAGCTCCGCCTCGGCGTAATCGGACTCGGCAACGTTTAGATCGGCCAGATTTAGGACTGGAAGGTCTGGCTCATTGGCGATGGAAGTAACCGGCTCAAGCTCCGCCTCGGCCTGATCGGACTGCGCAACGTAAGGCTCGGCCAGAATGAAGTCTGGTTGGTCTGGCTCATTGGCGATAAATGTAACCGGCTCAAGCTCCGCCTCGGCCTGATCGGACTCCGCAACATCAAGCCCTACCAGCTCCAGTTCATTATCGGGCTGATCAGTGAAGAATTCATCGGCTGATTCCAAGCCCAACTCTGCAATAGGATCCAGATCCTGGCCTTTCCCCTTGCCTATCTTGAATCTAATTCGCATTAGTTGGCTGCCTCTTCGTCGGAAAATGCCTCGGGTTGCAGATAGAAAATTAGCTGAATCTGTGATGTTGAGTCTGGCCCGGGTTCGGCCATACTGATTTTGGGTACGGAAACGATGGGTAACTCCCGCTGGAGGTTTGCCAAGAATTGGTAAATATCCTTTACATCACCCTGTGCGGAAAGGCTCATCGATTGGGTGCGATATTTGGTTTTCCCCACCACTACAAAGGCCGGGTCGCCAACGGATATTGAAGGCAATTCAACTCCGCTATCCCAAGAGGTTGCTGATACGATACCGATCAGCCGTGATACGTCGGACTGGTTGAACATTTTCTCAAAGTACGCCAGCCTTCGCTGTCGTAAATCCAATTGTCCATCGGATATCTCTACCTCGGGCGATTCTTGATTCAGCTTGGCGGTTATCTGCTGGATCTGGTTGGTCATGACCCGGGATTGTTCCCAGGCCTGCCAGTACCGCCAGCCTTCTACCGAGTAAAACCCCAACACCACCAGGGCGGCGATGGCTGCGACGAGGGCCCAGAGTTTCACTTTGGCTAGACATAATTGCGCTTCAGCAAGAGTTTTCGGAAAATTATCCATTTCAGTGCTCTACGTATTAGATTGTCCGGTTAAATTAGCCCGCCGGTTTAGCCTACGGCGTTCAAGCCTGAGTAAATCGGCAGGAACATGGACAGCGCGATGAAAAGTACGATCCCGCCCACGGCCAGCGTGGAAATAGGCTCCAGCATGGCGAGGAGGCTGCCCAGACGGTTCTCCAATTCCTTTTGGTATGCGTCAGCCAGCTCTTTCAAAGTCTGGTCCAAGGTGTTGCTTTCTTCCCCGATCAGGACCAGTTCAACCCACATCCTGGGCAGGATAGAACAGTCTTTCAGGGCGTCGGAGAGACCGTGACCGGCGACTAAACTCTCTTCGCTGGATACGAATGCTTGTTTGATTACCGCGTTTTTGGTGCCGGTTATGCCCAGTGGCAGCGCGGTGGCCAGAGGTATACCCGACTCCAACAGCATTGAGATAGTCCGGGAGAATTGGGACAGTTCTCCCGCCATCAGCATCTGACCCAATATGGGCGTATGAATTTGTATATTGTGAAGTGCATATTCCAGGGTAGGCATTCGCTTCGATAGCCAGAATAACGCGACTATCGCGCCGACGACGATCATCACGTACTTGAAGTAGGTGGAGAATCCGCCGATCAATCCCATAGCTATGCGGGTAATCAATGGAATTTCGCTGCCCATACGGGTGAAAGTTTCCAGCAACGGCGGCAGGAGTACAGTAAGCATCAATACCAGCATTACCGCAGAAGCCCCAATGGTGAACATAGGCATCATCATGGTCTGCTTGGCCTTTTGCTTGGCTGCTTGCTCTTTTTCCATGATGCTGGCTAGCTGGTCCAAGGCCGGGGGAAGGCGGCCGGTGTGCTCGCCGGCTCCGACCACGCTGGTGAACCGGGATGAGAACACCTTGGGATGAAGGGCCATGGCCCCAGAGAGGCTTCCACCTTCGTTCAGGGATTTGATGATGGAAGCCAGTACCCGGCGGAGAACGCGGTTGCGGGTTTCAGACTCCAGCAGCTCCAGGGCTCTTTGCAAGCTGCCGCCGCCCCGCACCATAATCGCCAGTTGCTGGGTAAACCGCACCAGGTCTTTGCTCCCAATTTTGAAAAGAGACGGGAATAGGTCTTCCATGCCCGGCAGCTGCTTCACTGCCTTGAACTCTAAGACCTTATACCCCTTATCAGTAATGTCTTCTCGGGCAGTAGCTTCGTCGTCTGCCTCTATTTTGCCCTTGACGATCCCCTCGTCCAGAGAATATCCAACGTAGCGGTATTCCATAACCGTACTCCTGCTACACCCTCTCCTGTTACTCCCAGATTATTCCAGGGTAAACAGGACGCGCATTACTTCGTAGGGTGTGGTGATTCCTGATTTGACCTTGAGCATGCCGTCATGGCGGAGGGAAATTGTGCCCTCTTTTTGAACTTCCTCCCAGATCCGATGCCGAGGAGCATCTTCCAAGAATAGCTGGCGAACTGCGTCGGTCATTACCATAATTTCAAACACGCCAACCCGTCCGTGGTAGCCGGTTTGGGCACAGACATTGCAGCCGACCCCGTACATGAACCGGTCCTGAGACTCGCCCAACTCCAATGTGTAGGCTCGTTGCTCGGCCAGGGGGCGGGGGGTTAGCTCCTTGCAGTTGCTGCAAGCCATACGAACCATTCTCTGGGCCACGATTCCGCCCAGCGATGAAGCAATCAAATATGGGGGAACGCCCAGGTCACGCAGCCTCAGCAGCCCTGAAACCGCGTCATTGGCGTGTAGTGAGGTGAGAACCAAGTGACCGGTCAGCGCCGCTTGAGTGGCGATGCCCGCCGTCTCCTGGTCACGAATCTCACCCACCAGGATCACATCTGGGTCAAGTCGCAGAATACTGCGCAGGGAGGTGGCAAAGGTGATGCCGGCTTCGTAGTTGACCTGCATCTGGCAAGCGTCGCTTATACGATATTCAACCGGGTCTTCAATAGTGATGATCTTATGTTCCACCCGGTCCATCTGGAGTACCGACGCATACAGTGTGGTGCTTTTACCGGCGCCGGTTGGGCCACACACCACCACCATCCCGTAGGGAAGCTGCAGCAGTTTCCGGTACCGCTCCAGCGAGTCTCCGGAAACTCCCAGTTGGTCCAAGGTCAGCAGGGTAAACTTCTTGTTGTCCAGGAGTCGCAGCACTGACATCTCGCCCGTGGAGGTGTTGCTTACCGCCACGCGAACGTCAACCTTGCGGTTTTGGGCCTGGAAGTTTAGCTGGCCGTCTTGAGGACGGCGGCGTTCGGCGATGTTCATGCCCGACATAATCTTGAGACGGGAGATCAGTGCCGGGTGCATTTCCATTGGCAGATCCATCACGTCGTGGAGCAGACCGTCGATACGGAACCGGATACGCAGCCGGACCTCGGTAGGTTCAATGTGTATGTCTGAAGCCCGGTCCTGCAGGGCCTGGGTCAACAAGAGGGTAATCACCTGGGTGGGCAGAGCCTCCCGCAGATGCTTGGCGGTGACCCGCTCTCCGGATTCGCCGATCTCTTCCAGTGAGGCATCAATATCCAGGGGCTGGGTCAGGCGGTAGGAGAGGTCGATTTGCTCCTGAATATCCTCGGCAATGGCGATCACGGGCTCAATAATGCTGCCGGTCCGGGCGGCCAGGTCTTGCAGCAGTTGCAGGTCGGTGGGGTCAGTCATCGCGACTGTGAGCTGGCGGTCACTCTTCTTGATGCCCAAGACCAGGTGTTTTCTGGCCACTTCTTCCGGTATAAGAGTGATGGCTTCGGGCTCAATGGTCTCACTGCGGAGGTCTACCATCGCCAGGCCCAGGTAAACCGCGGTAAGGGTGGCCAGGTCGCGGGACAAGATAATGCCGTCTCGCACCAGAATTCGTCCCAGAGGTTGTCGTTCTCGCTGGGCTACTTCCTGCACCTTTTGAACCTGGTCGGCGGCCAGGATGCCGGCTTCAATTAACATTTGCGACAGTGAGGCCGGAGGTGTGCTCAACATTTGGCCGGACGACGGGGCTGAATCCTCTAGAGCTACGACAGTCGTTTTTCCGGATATCGAGACCTCAATTTTTTCAGGAAGGTCGTAATGTGAATTACTGCTCATGCTTTTTTAGTCCCCAAATCTGATTGGTAGTTAACGACATACTTTGTCCCAATACTTCATCCTGTTGCAGCGTGTAATTACGCAGTCGGGAGCATCAGTCCAAAGTCACGATTAGCAATTGTTCTTCCTCGCCCTGCGACGAATCAGAACCAGGTGAAACATCATGAACGCCAGCCATGCTGGCCAGGATTTGCACAAATTCCAGCGGTTCTCTCAGGCCCAGCCAAATGTCCATACCCTCTTTGTGCTGATTGGCAACCAATCTCAGGAGCCTAAATTTGGGACTCTGGCGAAGTTCGCTAACAAAATTGATCAAGTTTCGCACTGGACCCAACGTGGAAACAGTCAGCCGGACTGTGCCCTCATAGATGCCGGTCTCTGAGGCTGGCCGGATGGGCTCCTTTATTGGTGGTTCATCTGACGGTGCATTTTCTATTGCCAGCTTCTCAACAGGTGGTTCTGCAATAGGCGGTTTTTCCGGGACCGGTTCTACCATTGCGAGTTCAGTCGGCGCCGGTTCCGATGGGGCTGGGGGTTGCTGGGCCTGGACCGCTGGGGCGGCTGGTTCCGGAACCGGGTCCGTGATCGCAGGTGGGCCCTGCGCTAATCTGGCAAGGTACAGATTATCTCTCTCTTCTTGGGCGGTGGCGCCGGTGCGGCGGAGCACCACCTTGACTCTGGTGGCCAGCTCATGAGTGAGGAAGGGCTTGGTGACATAATCGTCGGCGCCCACGTCCATTCCCTTAACTTTGTCTTCCAGGCAGTCCCGGCCGGTAACCATAATGACCGGGACCTGAGACAGCTCACGAATCTGCGCACAGGTGTCAAATCCATCCATGCGAGGCAATCCAATGTCCAGCAATATCAGGACCGGGCTTTTCTCGGCTACAACTTTTACGGCATCTTCTCCGTTGTCAACCACCTCTACTGTGTAACCTTCTTCTTCAAGGATCACACGTTCCAGCCGCAAGGTGGGAGTGTCGTCTTCGACCAGGAGAATAAAGCCATATTGCGCCTGACGACTTTGCGGGTCGCCGGTAATTTTGCTAGGCTCCAGGAGGAATACCTCCCGCTCGCGCATTGTGGATACCATGCAGGCCTCCGATGCATCACATTGCACTGCCCCAATTACGGGCCAGTGGCTTACAAAGCAGTAATTACATTCTTACCGGAGAATCTCACAATCAGGTCCCAGGCGGGGGGTTGAGGGTCACAGCGAAATCACAATGGTCACAATACCGACACAACGGCCGTCCCGGAGGGTTTTGTCGGCCTAAACTAAATTCACACCGTTACACGACCGATTCCATGTTCCTGCCATTTGAACTTAAGATTCGCTTTCTCTACAGTCATATTCAGTGACCCGAACCTTGAATAAGGTATCTTGATTAAGGTACTGGGAAGGGGCAAGGGACAGGGAGTTAGGCATGGTACACAACAAAGCCTGTGTTCTCGTCGTTGAAGACGATCCCCGCATATTGCGACTAGAGCAAATGGTCCTGGAAAAGGAAGGCTACACTGTGTTGACTGCCGGCTCCGGGGAAGAAGCCTTGGACACTCTGGCGGAGATCAGTCCATCGCTGGTCGTGCTGGACATAGGCCTGCCAGGTATGGACGGCTTTGCCACTTGCTATCGGATTAGAGAGTTTTCCCAGGTTTCTATCATCATGGTCACCGGCCGCGACTTTAATGAAGATAAGGTCAAAGGCCTGGAAATTGGCGCTGACGATTACATCACCAAGCCTTTCTCGCCCAACGAACTGGCAGCCCGGGTCAAGGCTGCCCTGCGACGCACGGTTATGAACAGCGAGGTGAAGGAACCCACGGTACAGGTGGGAGACCTTTTTGTAGACTTCAACAGCAATCGGGTGATGCTGGCCAACCGGGAAGTGTTTCTGTCGGATACGGAGTACCGCCTGTTGAGCTACCTTGCCCGCAACGCCGGACGGATAGTCACCCGAGACCAGATTCTGGAGCGCATCTGGGGAGAGGAGTACTCCGGAGAAGACCATCTGCTTCATGTGACTATCGGCCGCCTGCGCCAGAAGTTGGAAGACCCGGCCCGCAAGCCCAAGTACATTTTGACCCGACGGGGCATCGGCTACAGTTTTCCAGCAGAGGACGAATACGCCGGGTTCCGGGCGGCGTCTGATTAGCCTTATAAATTAGTCATTTACTGGGATCAAAAAGAGACCCTGCCTTGAAATTGGCAGGGTCTTTTGGTTTCTGCAGTTGGTACCCCGGATGGGCTTCGATCCCATGATCTCCACCTTGAAAGGGTGGCGTCCTAACCGGGCTAGACGACCGGGGCACCGCTACATCTTACAATAATTTACGGGTACACCGCCAGTGCTCCCAGCGCCGTCTCCTCGGGCCAGCCGCACATCAGGTTCATGTTCTGCACCGCCTGTCCGGCCGCGCCCTTGACCAGGTTGTCAATGCAGCTGATCACTATCAACCGGCCGGTGCGCCGGTCCACTGTTGGGTAGACCAGGCACTGGTTGTTGCCCAGGGTCTGCTTGGTCTGGGGAGGCTCAGGCGTCACCACCACAAAGGGATGGCCGGCGTAGTATTCCCGATAAACCTCTCTCACTCGAAGCCCCGGGTCGATGCCATTGCCCAAATGCTCTGGCCGCAGCTTGGCGTAGCAGGAGCTGAGGATTCCCCGAGTCATGGGTATCAGATGGGCCAGGAAGGTGATATTCAGCGAGTCCTGGGACAAGGCCCCCAATTCCTGAGTAATTTCCGGGAGGTGCCGGTGGCCGCCCAGGGCATAGGCCATTACGTTTTCGTTGACCTCCGAGAAGTGGGTGGTGAGTTCCAGACCACGCCCCGCGCCGGATATGCCCGATTTGCTGTCGATGATTATTTCGCCCTCGATCAGGTTGTTGGCCACGGCGGGCGCCAGTGCCAGGATGGCGCTGGTGGGGTAGCAGCCGGGATTGGCCACCAGGCGGGACTGCTCAATGTCAACATGGTGCAGTTCAGTGAGGCCGTACACCGCCTCTTCCAGGTATGAGGGGTCTGGGTGATCAACCCCGTACCACTCGGTGTACACATCGGCCTGCTTCAGGCGGAAATCGGCGCTGATGTCGATGACCTTGATGCCTTGCTCCAACACCGGTATCACCGCCTCGGCGCTGGCTTTGTGGGGGAGGGCCGAGAACACCAAGTCCAGACTGCCTTCCAACTCCGGGGTGATGGTCAGGTCCAGCGCCGACAAGTGAGGAAACACTTCCTCCAATTTTTGCCCGGCGGCGCTGCGGCCGGTTACTGAGGTAATTTCAACTTCTGGGTGCTGGTACAGGATGCGGACCAGTTCAGCGCCCGCATATCCGGTAACGTTAATTATGCCTACTTTCATTTCTTGCTTTCCTTCATCGCGGGTGTGTGAGGCATCGTGGGCGTGTTAGGCATCACGGGTGTGTGAGGCAACTGGGCCAGTTTGCCTTTGCGCTGCTTCTTTTGCTTGGGGGCCGCCGCCGGCTGGGATTCCGGCGACCCCAGCATTCGGTCTCGTGACGGGCATCCGAAGCTTATTACGCAATCCTCACACTTTGGCCGCTGGGCCTTGCAGACCTGACGGCCGTGGGTGATGAAGGATATGTGGAAAGGAAATACCTGGTCGGGTTCAACTGCTGCTTCCAGCACGTCGTGGGCCTGGTTGGCGTTAACCTTGGGGCCAATGAGTCCCAAACGCTGGGCGACCCGGTAAATGTGGGTGTCAACGGCCATGGCGGGCATCCCCAAGGAGAAGTTGAGGATGATTCCGGCCGATTTGGGGCCGATACCCGGCAATTGCCGCAGCCAGGCTTTGGCATCGTCCAAGGGCATCTCGGCGAGAAATGACAGGTCAAAGGAATTTTCGTTCAGTTCCAGCACGCGGGTGAGTATCGCTTTGATGCGGGGAGCCTTGATTTTGGCCAGGCCGCCCACGCTGATGGCCGACTCAATTTCATCGACCTGGGCCGCCGCTATCGCGTGAAGATTCTCAAAACGGTTCATCAACTGCCGAAAAGCCCGTTCTGAGTTGATGTCCGAAGTGTGCTGAGACAGGACGGTAAAGGTCAGTTCATGG
>JACZRM010000239.1 GCA_022576105.1 Chloroflexota bacterium
ATTGCGGAATGTTCACGTCCTGAGTGGGGATTGGAAGACTGGGTTCCGGCTTCCTCTGGGACTACGGGGGCGGTTGCACTGCCAGCCAAGTTTGGCTCTCCGGCGTTCGTTTTAAGTAGAACGTCCGGGGCATTGCTAGCGTCGATTCGGCTTTCGCTGGAATCCAGAAACCAGGAGTACGGCTCAAATTTGAGCACTAGCCGCCATCAGTTCCAACAGTCCCAGTTCAGCCTTACCAATGATTTCCGTCGTCTGGTCCATATTCGGCGGCATCAAGGTGCAAGTGCGTATGTCCCGGAAGATTCGTTCCAGGGGCATCCTCTTGTGGGCGCTCCGGCCACCGACGGTCTGAATCGCCAAGCTGGAAACCGAAAGCGCTGCCTGAGTGGCAACATACTTGGCGCGAGCGGTCAGAACGGCGCGGCTGTCAAGGCTGGCGTCGGCCCAATGGTTGGCCGACTGGTATAGAATCAGCCGAGCACTGTCCAGAGTCATGGTCATTTCAGCGACGCCCCGTTGTGCCCCCAAGCTTTCGGCCATCAGGGTGGGGTGTGGGTCAAACCGATGGCTTCTGCAATATTCGACGGTAAAGTCCAGGGCCGCCTGGGCCGCTCCCAGGTAGACGGCGGCATATCCCAACCCAAAGGCCAGACCGACCCCCAAGCGCTGCGACTGACCCGCTTCCCCCAATACAGCGAAGTCATCCACGGGGCAGTCTTGAAAGGACATGCTGGGACTGATGGTGGCCCGCATCCCCAGCGTGTTCCAGTCGCCAACCAGGTGTAATCCCGGCGAATCTTCCGGCACCAGGGCCAGCAGTAGGGCTTCGTCGGGGTTGGCTCCCTTCAAACTGCAATGGACCAGGTAGCGATGAGCGCCACCGGCCATGGTGCAAAAATGTTTTTCCCCGTTAATAAGGTAGCCGTCATTAGCGCGTGTTATCTCGGTACGTCGGAAAGCTGCGCCGCCCCTGGACTCGGGTTCGCTGCCCCAACTGCCAAATAGCTTGCCATCCTTCACTACTTCGGAAAAATACAACGATTTTTGCTCATCGTTAGCCAACGCGTTGATGAAGCGCATAACGGTGGAGTGCATATGCACGGTCATCGATGTGCTGGTGCATCCGGCGGCCAGTTTTTCGACCACCATGCAGTAGCTCAGCATGTCCAGTTCCAATCCGCCGTATTGCTGGGGGATAGCCCCGGCCAGCAGACCGTTTTGCCAGACGTCGTGCCAGCTTTCCTTTGGGTGCACGCTGGCCTGGTCATAGTGATCTGCTCTTGGCGCCAGCGATTCCCTCGCCAGCCGCTGCGCTGTTTCTACGATGACGCGTTGTTGATCGGGGACTTCAAAGTCCATCTTGCCTCTCAACTTGTTGGCAGAACGAGTTTTCAGCCATTTGGGGTGCTTTAGACCGGCGATTGCCAGGTGTCGTAGCAGGGAAAATTCTACGCTTTCTGGGCGGTTGTGACAATCCCGGTAAACCAATCTCCTAAATCGATCAGGATGGTCACCAAGCCGTAGCTAGGTCCAAGCAAGCTGGTGATTCCTGTGTGGAATGTCCCTATGCGGGGCCGAATTGTTGTTGCCAGCCTGGCACGTATGTAATGTAAAGAAATATTGTAACAAATAAATCACCGCGTGTTCTCAGCCGGCGTCCAGGTCAGGCGCCGTTTAGAGAACCAGACCGACTTAATGGGTCATTTGGGGTAACGGCGCCCTTAGTTGCTGAAAATGCGAAGTCATCTAAACGATCGAACCTTCAAAAATGGAGTCCTGAATATCCAATGAAAATCCTGGTAGCCGACAAGGATTCTGACACCCTAGAAGCTGTGGATAGCTGCTGTACTATCCGCTGGCCGCATCGTGAACTCCTTTCCGCCCAAGACGCGGACAGTCTGATGATCATGATTGAGCAGGAAGCACCGGACTTGGTGGTTGTGGGGACGGATTTTTCTCCCGAGTTGGGTATTACGATTTGCCAGCAAATCCGGAGTTTTTCTGCGGTCCCGCTGATAACCGTTGCGGCCACCGAAGGCGAAGACGAAGTTATCCGGGCTCTGGGCGCTGGGGCGGATGATTGCCTGAGCAGACCCATCCGACCGCTGGAGTTGCTGGCCCGCATAGTTGCCTTGCTCCGACGGGCGCAGAAACTGCCATTGGTCACCCACGGTCAGCCCTTCGTGTCCGGGGAGCTTTTCATCGATTTCGATACTTACGAAGTGAGGGTTGAAGGGGCTAGAGTAAGACTCACTCTTACCGAGTTTGAGATCCTGCGTTGTCTGGTGAACAATTCCAAGAGCGTAATGTCTCATACCCAACTGGCCCATTTGCTCTGGGGCGAGGACGGCCAGGGTTCGCGCAATGCCCTGAAGGTCCATATTCAGCACCTCCGCAACAAACTTGGCGATACCGCCAAACACCCGCACTACATCCTCAGTGAGCGAGGTCTGGGTTATAGGTTCGCTGCTTCTTAAGCGCCAAACCCCGCAACCTCCAGCCAAATCCCGGTTTCCCTCGCCCGTCTCAACCCCGCAGCAATTTGTATTCAGCAGATACCCCTCTCCGGTGGTATACTCGGTCTACTTTGCGGCCGGGTCACTCTGCCGTTGCATCCAGAAACGAGTCCTTCGGCACATTACCGGCGCATCGTAATTGAGCCCAATTAAGCGGGTAGAAAGGTGAGGGAATGAAAACTGTTGATGCCATAGTAGAAATCCTGAAACGAGAGGGCGTGGAATACCTTCCCTGTTTCCCGACTACACCGGTCATTGAGGCGGCGGCGGCGGCGGGGATAAGGCCCATTATTTGCCGGCAAGAGCGGGTGGGCGTGGGCATTGCCGACGGTTACGGGCGGGTGAACAACGGAGAGAAACCGGCGGTGTTTGCCATGCAGTACGGCCCCGGCGCGGAAAACGCCTATTCCGGCGTGGCCACCGCCTATTCCGACTCAACTCCCTTATTGCTGCTGCCCTTGGGCCATCCCCGAGACCGGCAGGGCGTTTTCCCGCTGTACGCGTCAATGAGCAACTATGCCGGGGTCACCAAATACATCGAGCAAATCAACGACCCCAACCGCACGTCGTCGGTGATGCGTAGGGCCTTTGGCGCGCTATATCAGGGGCGGCCCGGGCCGGTGATGGTGGAGATACCGGCCGACATCGCGCTGGAAGATGTCAGCGAGGAATCCTTCTTCTGGGGAAAGACCGTCCGGCATACTGCCTCTCAGGGAGACCCCCGGGACATCGAAGCTGCGGCCAAGGCATTGTGCGGGGCCAAGTACCCCATCATCCATGCCGGTCAGGGAGTTCTGGCGGCGAACGCCACCAACGAGTTGGTGGAACTGGCCGAACTATTGTCGGCGCCGGTAATGAGCACCCTGCTGGGCAAGAGCGCCTATCCGGAAACCCATCCCCTGGCGCTGGGCAGCGGCTCCGGAGTAATGTCC
>JACZRM010000240.1 GCA_022576105.1 Chloroflexota bacterium
GTAGTTCTGGTGGACACACCGAGGTGGGCGCTGAGCAATGGCAGAGATAGTAGTTAAATTCGTTGAGACTAAGTCTGAACTGGAAGGCGCAATCAACGTTCGCATGCGGGTTTTTGTGGTGGAGCAGCAAATACCGGTGGCAGAGGAGATTGATGATGCCGATGCCACCGCAACCCACGCGATTGCGCTCTACCAGGGGCAGATAGTTGGCACCGGTCGGTTGCTCTATCGGGACGACGGCATGGCCCAGATTGGTCGGATGGCCGTTGACCGGCAGTTCCGTCGTCAGGGGGTCGGCGGGCGGATTCTAGCCTTTTTGGAAGACGAGGCTCGCGCTCAAGGCATTGGCAGTTGCCTGCTCCATGCCCAGGAATACGTCAAGGCCTTCTACGCCGGCTCCGGTTACGTGGAACGCGGGGATCTTTTTCTGGAGGCGGATATCCCCCACATTGAGATGCGCAAGGAGCTCTAAACCAGGCTAGGCAGAGCCGTAAAATTTGATACGTGGGGTTGCCGGGCCGTGCGCTCCTATCGTAAGTTTTTGGGATAATTTTGGGGGAGTTCACCCGGTCGGAATTCTAGGCCACCCCGGCCGTGGCCGCCACCGCCTCAATGACCCGCACTTCCATCTTGGCAATGTGGCTTGGTGGAAGGTCCGCCAGGGCGATGCGCTCCGGCGACGCGAAGAACTCGGCCTCTTTGACCGGAATCTCCTCAGCGCTGTTGAACTGACGCACCCAGAGAAACTCAGTCCCATCGGCGTTGACCCAGGAGTTCTGCACCGGGATGCCCAGTCGGTCGTGCAGGGGACGGATGTGCTCGTTGAACAGCTTCAGCCACGATTCCATCATGCCCCGGTTGATGGTGTATATGCGTAATTGGTAGACCACTTTGTTTCTCCTTTTGAATTTAATCTAGTTATGGGCATCCTCTCCCCTGGTGGGCCCTGCCTCAAAAGTCATTCTGAGTTGGTGAAGAATTTTATTCACGCGATTTTAGACCCTTCGCGGAGTTTATCCTGACCGTGGCCGAAGGACTCAGGTAAACATAGAAGGCAGGCTCCTGACCTCAATCCTAGACCGCAATTAACACTTCTGAGGCAAAACTCCCCTAGTGAGAGAGGATTGAGTTGATGGGTATCACCCTCACCCCATCACGGCTATGTCTCAGTCTCCCCGCTCTCCCAAGGGAGAGGGGCCGACGGTATGGGGCAGGCTCTCAAAACCGGCACTCCACGGAAAGTTCACCACAGGTATCTTTAATCCACTCCACCACTTCAGGATGCAGGGGAATTCCATCTCTGCGGCGAATCACCTCCATCTCAGCCTCGGGCTGTCCCGCCACCATCACCCGTTCGTGGCCCGGGGCGGGTTTGGTGCTTTTCATCATGTGGAGCCATTCGTCCATGCTCTGCTTGAAATGCTCCGGGTCATCAAAGCCGGCGATACTGTAGGCGGCCAGGTAGTGCCCGAAATTCGGACGTCCCGGCACCGCGCCGTAACCGAACCCAGTCAGCACTCCGGCCAGAATGTCCACCATGCAGGAAAGGCCATAGCCTTTATGGGAGCCCAGCTCCCGGGTGGCCCCCAGGGGCAGCATGTGGTACTTCTCGGGCACAGACGTCAGCTCTTCCATGATTGGCGTCCCGTCCTCGGTGGCCAGCCAGCCCGGCTCCAACGTGGCCCCCAAACGTCGGGCGATTTCAATCTTGTTCTGGGCCACCGAGCTGGTGGCCGCGTCGAAAACGAAGGGGTGGTCGTTTTTGGCAGGTACCGCGATGGCGATGGGATTGGTGCCCAGGCGGGGTTCAGCACCGAAGGTGGGCAGCGCTCTGGGCGGACAACTGGTCATACAGATGCCGATCATATCGTGCTTCAACGCCAGCATGGCGTGATAAGAAGCCATGCCCAGGTGCCGGGCGTTGCCCAGCGTCACCATGCCCACGCCAACGTCCTGGGCTTTGCGAATGGCCAACTCCATGGCCTTCGGAGCGGTTATCACGCCCAACCCTCGGTCTGAATCCATGCTGGCGGTGGCTGGAGTCTCCCGCACAATCTTCATTTCGGGCCTGGGATTGATCTGGCCGCTGGTGTAGCCGTTCACATAGCTCTTCAGCATGTTGGATACACCGTGGCTGTCCACGCCGCGCAGGTCGGCCAGGACCAGAGCGTCGGCTCCTACCTGAGCATCTGCAGCGGGGACTCCCATCTTTTCAAATATGCCGGCAACGGTAGCCATCAGGTCATCGCCCGATACGTTGATCGCCTCTTCCTGTTTAACGCGGAACTGCGGTAACAATATGGACCTCCGTAACTTGAGTAGTGCGGATGCGAATTTCCCGGCGCAGACCTCCGGCGCTTGGTCACTAGCCACGCGGGATGGTGCGCAGTATAACACCGCTGTTTAATGGCAGCTACTTGGAGGCCGCCCCGACAGATAATTTAATTTCTCGGCTCAAACCGAATCCATACCGGCCGCCAGCGCCTTTCCAAACCTCACATTTTGAAATTAGTTGGTTAACTTGTTACGTTGAGAGCGGGGACTAGGGAAACGGAGATTAGGGAATGGGAGACCGAATTACACATGGGTTTTTCTAAGTGAGTGAGGCTGTCCCCGGGGCAATTGTAGTTGCGGTCTTTCTGCTGATTACCGCCATCATCTTCTCTTTCCTGACCAATGTGTGGACCCAGCACGATTCCCTGCAGGGCCAATTGACGGTACTTCAAGAAAGCCGAATGGATGCAGGCCTTTCCATCAATTCCATTTCGGCCACGTCGGCTGATTGCAGCACTTATACCGGGCCCTATGTGGCATTAGTTGTCAATACCGGTGAAGAGCTGGTAACCGACTTTTCCGATATGGATGCGCTGGTCGACTATACCGACTCCGGCGGCAATCCAGTGATGAAACGTCTCACCCACGCTACTGATTGGTCGGTGGCGAGCATCAGCCCGGATAATGTGGACTCCAACTCCTGGAATCCCAACGAGACCGCCACCCTGAATTTGACGGTTTCACCGGCATTAAGCCTGCAGACCCGGGGCAGAGTGGTGTTGATTACTCCGCAGGGCGTGGGCGACTCCGCCTACTTTACCTGTGTCCCAACTGAATACTACTTGAATAACAACCCGTCTCCCCCCACAGCTGATACCAACGCCCAGGCCACCTTACCGATGAACCCGGGAGCTCCTACCGCGGTTACTCTCTACAACTACGACCAGGTCCGGGACCCCGGCGCCATCGGGTTGCTGATACTTGCTGGCGGTGTCGGCGCCGACGAGAATGACCTTCCCGAACACCAGGTGTGGCGCAGCGGCCCGTTGCTGGACGACCTGCATCTCAGTTCGGTGAGTATCGATTTCTGGTCCAGTGTCCAGGACTATACCCTGGATACTACCGGCAGCGCGACATTCTATCTGCGGGACTTCG
>JACZRM010000241.1 GCA_022576105.1 Chloroflexota bacterium
AGCGCAACATGGGCTACAAGGGCATGGCCGACGAATTGAACCGCCTGGGCTATCGAACCAAGTCCGGGGCACTGTTCGCCGCCCAATCGTTGAAGCTGATCCTTCTGAACCCGGCGATGGCCGGGCATGCGGTGTTCCGGGGGCAAGGCGAGGAAATCATCACAGAGAATGCTTACCCCGCCATATTCTCGGCCGAGGAATGGAACACTCTTCAGCAGCGACTCACTATCAGAAGGGAAGGCCAGCACCGGGGGCGCACCGATTCCAGCCCATATCTGCTTTCAGGCATACTGCGGTGCGGGCATTGCGGCGGAGCCATGTCCGGCGCCAGCTCGGGGCCGGGTAGATACGCGTACTACGTCTGCGCCAACAAGAAGATGGCCCGAGCCCGTTGCGACCAACAAATCCACCATCGCCGAGAAGCCCTGGAAGAAGCCATCCTAGGGCATTTGGGGCAATACAGTGACCCGGCAATGGTCCGTGAGTTGCTAGAGGCCCAGGGTCAGGAGTCGGATGCCGGGGACGAGGCGGAATTGACAAGAGTGAGCAACCGGCTGGCCGAGCTGGAGCGAGCCTTCCTGAATGACCTGGACCGAGTGGACCGGGGGGTAATGACCGAGCCGGAGTACCTGAAAAGGCAAGAGGTCCGGCGTGAGGAGCAGGGAGGTTTGCAGTCCCGGAAGGATGACCTGGAAGCCAGAGTTGCCGCCCAGAGGGATGTGGAGGCCCAGGTAGCTGCCGTGCCCGTCAAGGTACAAACCTTCCTCGAAGATTTTCAAGGGATGGACATCCGGCGGGCCAAGGCCATTCTACAGGGGATCATAAAGGCCGCCCATGTGTTCAGCGATAGGCATATAGAGCTTGAGTTTAGGGGCTAATTGACTCTCTCGAAGTAGAGGAGAGACCTTAGCCGAAAGGGGGCTACGACCAGGCTATTCTGGGCTAGCCGATAAGACAACTCGCTCCAAAGTGGCTTAGGTGACACCCACTTGATACGAAGCAACAGGGGTGGTCCTGATTTCTGTCACCATGGATTGGGAGGTCCTTGGTGGGGAATCCCACCGAGAACGGCTGGTCGTAGACGGCCAGTTTCTCGCCTGGCCATAGTCGGTTGCAGGGGACTTCAAATCACTACGCGGTAATCATCCAAAAATATCCCCCGCGCCAGGATCCCAAACTCAGGCCTGCAGGGCAGATTCAGCCGAAGGTGGGTTTCCTTTTCCCCGATTCGAATGAAGAGCTTCCGCATGTGACTGTGACAAAAAACCACCAGCGACAATAAATGGGAAAAGCGCTGCTCCGCAAATTGTACGGATTTTATCTGGGAATATCTCGGAGCTCACGGGGAAATCTTTCGCGAAACACTCGGAAATAATTTGCCTTCACAAGCTAATTCCAGCTAAAGAGGACTTTAAACAGGGAGACTCAATGGAGAACTGGAATGTGTCCAGAAAACCATCCCATCCACGGTGTCGCGACGAAGCTGGCTAATGAAAAAGACGTTCACCGCCATCAACCTGACGGACATGGCAATTAAGGCTGAGGAGATGGGATTCGAACAGCACTTTGATGAACCTTTCCACCCGCCGGCAAATTGCGGGCATCGGCAGCGGTTGTACAAAGGCCCACAGAGCAGTGGGATGCAGCGGTGACCGCCTTCCGGGCTCTTTTCCAAATAGCCAAGACCAGGGAATTGGGATGGTAGTCCTGAGGTCGCTCTCGCAACCACTCCGGATGCAGGCTCACTCGCTCGGTGTGGGTGATGGTCCTCACTATAGCGCCGGTGTGCCGGACCAGCGGTAGGGATATCTCTTTAACCTGGGCGCCCAGGCCGCTCAGCACCTCCGCGGCGGCACGTACGGCATCTGCCGACCGCGGGTCCACCCCCATGACCTCGGCATCCAGCAGCTCCCGAACCAGGCCAATGCGCAAACCCCGGATCTCTCCCGTAAGGGCTTCCGTATAATTCGGCACCGGCGTCCGGCGGGTGTAGGGGTCTTTAGGGTCAAAACCGGCGATGGCGCCTAGGGTAAGAGCGCAATCGGCTACTGTACGAGAGATGGGGCCTATGGTGTCTATGGACCAGCAGGCTCCATCCACCCCGTAGCGGCTGACCCGTCCCCAGCTGGGCCGGAGCCCAACCAGGCCGCAGTTGGCCGCCGGACCGCGAATGGAACCACCAGTGTCTTCTCCGAGAGAGGTGGCGCAGAGAAATCCGGCGGTGGCGGCCCCCGAGCCGGTGCTGGAGGTGCCCGGACTGCGTTCCAGGTCCCAGGGGTTGTGAGCCGGGCCGAAAGCCGAGCTGATGGGGTCACCCAGGGCAAACTCGCTCATGTTCAGCTTGCCCAACAGAATGGCTCCGGCCTCTTTGAGCCTGGCCAGAACCGTGGCGTCTTCTTCTGGAATGAAGTCGGACCGGATTTTGGACCCGTCGGTGGTCCGTATTCCTTTGGAGTGGATCTGGTCCTTCACTGCCACCGGAACCCCGTGAAGCGGGCCGCGATAACCGCCCCCGGCTATCTCCCGCTCCGCATCCAAAGCTGCCTGCCTGGCTTCTGTGGCCAGCACGGTAATGTAAGAGTTCAGCTTGGGGTCGACCTGCTCAATCCGATTCAGGTACGCATCCACCGCTTCCAGCGGCGATATTTCTTTCCGCTGTAGTAATCCGGACAACTCAGTTGCCGGCAAGAATGGTATATCAACAGAATTCATGCTACCCCTCCTCTTCCGGTATCAGCAGGGGTAGAGGTTCGACCAAATTGAGATTAAGTAAGTCGATTTCCGCTATCGACTCTAGTATGGCGTTCAGGCTGTGGGCCACCTCAGTCAGCTCTGGTTCAGAAATGTTCAAGCCAACAGCTACCCCCAGGGCCTGAACTTGCTGATTCGACAATTGGGCCATAATTCCTCCCCTCACCGCTGGCAAGCGGTTGTCTGTTTTTCCCCCGATTGCTTGGTCGCAGAGGAGGGGGAATCCAAGCGTTTGGGACGATGAACTGGGCCCGATTCTAACGATTGGTCTACCGATGTCAAGAGGCCCATGTGGGTGCTGATCACAAGACTTGGAGGCTAGCCTCAGATCAGGTCTGCAATTTCACCCAGGAAATTATATGAAAATCGGAGTAGGTCTCCCTGCTAGCATCCCCGGGGTATCAGGCGATGTGGTGCTTGAGTGGGTGGCAGCTTACGGAGAAGCAGTGAGTGGGTGGCAGGAGACAGTTACAACCTACAGAACGAACCTGGTACCACGTTCGTGTTCACCGAAATCGAAGGCGTACTCCAAGTCGCCTAGGCTAAATTATTCATCATGAATCGTACACCTTCACACTGTGTCTCCTACGCCCTAAAAACGGTATCCCTAGCATCCTATTCACCCCCTGTGGCGGTCAGTTTAGGATGGTTATCCAGCTAATACT
>JACZRM010000242.1 GCA_022576105.1 Chloroflexota bacterium
GGCTTTTGATTTCCCGGGCGGTGGTGATGATGATCGTTTCCTTCAGCGACTCGGGCAGGTCAAGATTGAATCGCACGAAAGCGCCGGTGTGGGCCACCCGGGCCGCCAGGTCCGGGCTGTGCAGCAGTACGCCGTAAGGGCCGCGGACACTGCCCCGGCTGCTGGCGATGGAGTCATAAAATTCATATTCTTCCGGTTTAAGTTCTTCACGGGTAACGTTACCAACTCGAGCCATGGTTCAACCTCCTCGTGGATTATCTGGTCTGGCAAATCCCTTCCTGGGGACAGAGCAGGCATAATAATACCCGCTGCCATCTAACCTGTCGAATGCAGCGGGTACCAGAAGGATATTTTTGTTCTCAGCCACAGGCTGACCCGATGTTGATTGAGTAGCCGGAGGCGTATCGAAATCAACCCCTGACTAGGTCTCGATACGTCGCTTCGCTCCCTTTTACCTAGCTCAGGACAGCCCCTTCGGCTGGCTCAGGACAGGCCTACTCGACCAACAATTGTCCTGGGACAACGAGCCATTTAGGATATGAACTACCATATTGAGGCATCGTCGAAAACAAACCCGTCAAGACTACTCAAACTCCAGGTCAAGGCTGATGTCCAGCGCCGTCGCCGAGTGAGTCAGTCCGCCGATGGAAATCAAGTCTACTCCGGTCTCGGCCACGCTGCGCACCGTCCCCAGGTTGATGCCGCCCGACGCCTCCACCACCGCCCGTCCATTGACTATGCCCATTGCCTCACGCATGGTTTCAACCGGCATGTTGTCCAGCATTATGATGTGAGCGCCGGCGTCCAATGCCTCTTGCAGCTGCTCCAGGGTTTCGACTTCCACTTCTACTTTGATGGTGTGGGAGGCTCGGGACAGGGCGAGCTGCACCACCTGACCCAGACCCATTTCCCGGGAGCGCAGCGCTTCAATGTGATTGTCTTTGATCAAGATGCCGTCGGCCAGGTTGAGGCGGTGGTTATGCCCACCTCCCATGCGTACCGAATACTTGTCCAGATAGCGGTGCCCCGGCGCCGTCTTGCGGGTATCGACGATTCGGGAATTGCTCCCTTGAACCGCCTGAACGTAGAGGTTGGTGTCGCTGGCGATACCGCTCATTCGCTGGAGAAAATTTAGGGCAACTCGTTCGGCCCGCAGGATGCTGGCCGCACTCCCCTCCACCCGGGCAATGTCGTCTCCCGGCGACAATGCAGAACCGTCGGTTTTGAGACCTTCGGTCTTCAGCGCAGAATCCATCCGTTGGAACACCGCCAGGCACACGTCTATTCCGGCCAGCATACCTACCGCCTTGGCCCGCACCATTCCAACTGCCTGGATCTCCGCGGGTATCAGCGCCTGGGTGGTGGGGTCGTTGAAGCTCTGGTCTTCCGACAGAGCCGCGTCGATCAGGTTATAGACTTCTGGAGGTAGTTGACTCACTGGGAATTCTCCTTTTTTGACAGGACGATATGCCGCTCCCATTCCGGCGAAGTTTCAGCAAAGTCTTCCCGAAAGTGGGAGCCTCGGCTTTCTTGACGGAGCAAGGCCGCCTCAACCATCAAGCGGCCCAGCACCACCATGTTGCGCAGTTCATAGCTTTCCCGGTCGTCGGACTCCGGCATCCCCCGCTCCCATACATTGAGAATTCGAGCGGTTAGCAGCAGCCGCGAGCCCCGGCGATTGATACCCACGTTGCGCCACATCAGGTCTTGCAAGGCTTCCCTACTCAGCTCCGGCATGCTGGCGCAGACCATCTCTCTGGATTTAAGACCGGCGTACAGGTTATGTTGATCCGGCTCCGAGGGTCTTTCCGGGGCCTGCCCCAAGCTGCTGGCCACCAGCCGTTGCGCAAAAACCAGGGTATCCAGCAATGAGTTGCTGGCCAGGCGGTTGGCCCCGTGCACCGCCGAGCAGGCGGCTTCACCGCAGGCATACAGGTTAGGCAAGCTGGTGCGGCCCCAGGTATCGATCTTGATGCCGCCCATCATGTAGTGGGCGGCAGGAGCCACCGGCACCGAATCCTTGGTGATGTCCAGCCCATACTCCAGACAGAATTTGTATATGGTGGGGAAGCGGCTCTGGACGGTACTCGGCGCAAGATGAGAAATGTCCAGAGAGACCGTCCCACCGTCGGCTTTGTCCATTTCAGCGGCAATGGCCCGGGACACCACATCTCTGGGGGCCAGGTCGGCCATCGGGTGATATCCCGCCATAAATGGCTTGCCCTGGTTATCGCGCAGGATAGCGCCTTCGCCACGCATTGCCTCAGACAACAGGAAAGTCGGAGCACCGGCCAGCCATAGCGCGGTGGGATGAAATTGGTAGAACTCCAGGTCCATCACCTCGGCTCCGGCCAAATAAGCCAGCGCCACGCCATCGCCGGTGGCCACCTCCGGATTGGTGGTGTAGCGGTAGAGTTGGCCCGCGCCGCCAGTGGCAATCACCACAAATCTACCGGTGAAGCTCTCCCGCTGGCCGGTGGTGGAGTTCAGGGTCTCCACAGACTTTACTTCACCGTCCTGGAGCATCAGCTGAGTGGCCAGGGTGTATTCCAGGACCGTGATGTTCGATTCAGCCACCAGGTCGGCCAGGGTTAGCTCAATATACCGCCCGGTAGCGTCACCGCCGGCATGCAGTATGCGGGGCATGCTGTGAGCGCCTTCGCGGCCCAGGGAGACCTGGCCCTCGTTGGTGTCGAAACGCACCCCCCAGTGGATCAGGTTGGCTACCCGCTGCGGGCCTTCCGCCGTCAGCACTTCCACGGCTTCCGAATCGCACAAACCCGCGCCCGCCGACAGAGTATCCCTCATATGTAACGTCGGCGAATCGCCCGGGCCCACCGCCGCCGCAATTCCGCCTTGAGCGTAGCGGGTGTTGCAGTCGTCAATCTTTCCCTTGGTAATGATCAACACGGAGCCATGTTCCCGGGCCAATAGAGCCGTGTTCAGCCCGGCAATGCCGCTGCCGATAATGATGTAGTCGTATTCGGTGTTGGCCATTAGAGAAACGCTGCTCCCGCCATCAATCTGGGATGTGAAGACCAAAAAATCTATTCACCATATTTAGGTCTTGGCCATCGACGCACTGAAATATGAGAGCTTCTTTCAGTCTTCCTGGTTCACCGCTTAAGAATTCGAAAAGTAGTTGGTCGAATTTAGCGGAGTTGAGATTCAGTTGTCGAGTATGCTTATCAGCAACAGTTCTTTCGGCAATATTCCGACGGCGTGCTACGTCCTTTGTCGCAATTATACGGTAGTTTCGGACAGAACTGAGCATTCTTATGCCCGCCGAAGAGGAAGCGAAACTCAAATATACTTCACCAATCACATCTAGGCACTCATCTATTCTTGCGCTCATAATTCCCACCTAACAAACATTGAGACAATCAT
>JACZRM010000243.1 GCA_022576105.1 Chloroflexota bacterium
GAACGGCTGCTGCGGGCCTCTCAGGACCCGCCCAACCACCGCTATCCGGAAACCGATGGATTGCCCGAACTGCGGCGCGCCATTGCCTCCTGGTACGAAAAACGGTTCAGCGTCCGGCTGGACCCCGATACCGAAGTGCTGCCCCTCATCGGCGCCAAAGAGGGCATCGGGCATGCGGCCCTCTGCTTCTTGGACCCCGGCGATGTGGCCCTGATTCCGGACCCGGCCTATCCGGTCTATGGCGTGGGCACCATGTTCGCCGGGGCCGAGAGCCACATCATGCCCCTGTACGAGAAAAACGGATGGCTGCCGGAGCTGGATGCCATCCCTGAGGGAGTTGCCCGCTCCGCCAAGGTAATGTGGCTCAACTACCCCAACAATCCCACCAGCGCCATCGCTACCGCCGAAGACCTGGCTGGGGTCACAGCTTACTGCCGCGAGCACGACATCGCCTTGCTGCATGACGCCGCCTACAGCGAGGTGGGTTATGAGGGATACCGGGCCGCCAGTTCCATGCAGGTCGAAGGCGCCAAGGATGTGGGAATTGAGTTCCACTCCCTTTCCAAAACCTATAACATGACCGGCTGGCGCGTCGGCATGGCCGTGGGCAACGCCGGCATGATCAAGGCTCTGTTCCAAATCAAGGCCAACCTGGACTCGGGCATCCCCCAGGCAGTCCAGGAAATGGCGATGGAGGCCCTGACCGGCCCCCAGGACTGCGTCGAGGACAACGTGGCTATTTATCAACGGCGGCGGGACCGGGTGGTTAAGGCCCTTACTTCCATGGGCCTGAACGTAGCCGTTCCCCAGGCCAGCCTCTACATCTGGGCGCCGGTTCCCGAGGGCTACACCTCCGCAGAATTTGCGGCCCGTCTGCTGGAAGACATCGACATCGTGGTAACTCCTGGGTCCAGCTACGGGAAATACGGCGAAGGTTACATAAGACTTTCTCTTACCACTCCGGATGAACAGGTCGAGAAAGGCTGCCAAAGGCTGGAATCCTGGCGCATACCGCCACCCAAGGGAGGATAATCCCATCCCCAAAAAAACCATTACCACTGGATTGGAGCCGGAACGCGCCATCCTGGTCGCCGTAGAACTGCAGCGTGGCGACAACCCGTGGAGCCTGGAAGACACCCTAAGGGAGCTAGCCTATTTAACCGATGCCGCCGGCGCCCAGGTGGTCGGACAAGTAACCCAAAGGGCGCATCGTTTTACCACTACCTACGTTGGCAAGGGCAAACTCCAAGAGGTTCTGGAGTTGGCGCAAGAAGAAGGGGCCGACCTGGTCATCTTTGACGATGAGCTAACCCCCACCCAGCAGCGAAACCTGGAAGAAGCGCTCCAAACCAAGGTAATCGACCGCACCGCCCTGATCCTCGACGTCTTTGGCCGCCACGCCCGAACCCACGAGGGCCAATTACAGGTTGAGCTGGCCCAGCACCAGTACCTGCTACCCAGGCTGGTCGGGCAATGGTCCCACCTGGAACGGCTGGGCGGCGGCATTGGAACCCGAGGACCCGGCGAAACCCAGCTGGAAACGGACCGCCGCATCATCCGGCGGCGCATTCAGAAGATTCAGGAAGAGCTAGACCGGGTGAAGCAGAGGCGGGCGCTGTACATGGGACGGCGAAAGAAGGCCAGCATCCCCATGGCCAGCCTGGTGGGGTATACCAACGCCGGCAAAAGCACCCTGTTCAACGCCCTCAGCGACGCCCGAGTCGATGTGGAGGACCAGCTATTCTCCACGCTAGACCCGGTAACCCGCCGCATCAGGCTTCCATCGGGGGCAGAATTGCTTCTGACCGACACGGTGGGCTTTATCCAAAAGCTCTCTCCGGCGGTGGTGGCGGCTTTTCGGGCGACCCTGGAAGAGCTGGCCCAATCGGACCTTCTGCTGCACGTGGTCGACGTGACTCACCCCAAGGCCCGGGAACAGACCGAGGTGGTGGAGGAAACCCTGGAGGACCTGGGCCTGCTGGATAAACCCAGATTGCTGGTGTTGAATAAGATGGACCTGCTGCCGGAGAAAACCGATGCCGAGGTTTCAGCCCCGCTTCCCGAGGCGAACCAGTCCAGCCCGAAACAGTTCGCTGCGGACCAACTGCCCAACGTAATGATCTCCGCGACCAAGCGCTGGAATTTTGACAACCTGCTGGAGAAGATCTGCGGAATCTAGAATGCCGCTTGCCAGCCGGGAGACTTGCGCAGATGTTTGTAATTGCGCGCTGCGCAACTGTATTTGGGAAAATAACCGCTTATTCTCTAGGACACTTGCGACCAAAGATGTGATCTGGGTTATTACGTTTTCGTCGGCTGTAGTATAGAAGAAATTTTTATCAGCACCTATAATTAAAACGCAGATAACCTTACCACCGGAGAGGATAGGCGCTACCATCGTAGAATGAAGTGATGTAAGATCGCCTTCTTCAGAATCTTCATTAATCACCACACGTTTATCTTCTACCGCTGTGTTTAATGGCCCTATCAGGTCCACTCTCGTCCCGGTTGGCGTTTCCGGTATTTCTCCTGCAACAGCTACCACTTCTGCAGTTTTGTCGCCTGGATTAATCTGTAACATACTAGCGCGACTCCCCTGTAGGATATCCAAGGTTTTACTCGTGGCAATATTGCCGATCTCCACCATATTTTCTGCCCGAGATAATTGGTCACTCATTTCGTTTAGTAATTTAAGGCGCCGCCCTTGCTCTTCCGAGTCCGCTAGGGCGCCTTGAACAGCGTCAAATAATTGCTGGTTTTCGGCCGTGGAAGAAATAATTGTACTAATATTCGTAATCAAGTTCTCGTCGTTTTTCGAGAAGAAATCAGTTTGGGATGATCCGACATTTAAAGTGCCAAATGTTTTTCCTGATACCGTCAGCGGTGCAATAAGAGTCGAAAGAATCCCTTGATCAAGCAATTTCTTACTATCAGTAAGATGGGTCTCTTTTTCCAAATTGCGATTATTGATCAACCGATTTTCTGTCATTACCTTACCGATGGAGGTTCCCTCTATGGGCATTTGAGCGTCTACCGATATAGCGCCTTTTTCGCTATGAAGTTCATACACCTCTAAGTCGTTCCCCGATTCATTCAGGATTGATATGCTTGAGAGATCAGTTTTTAATATGCGGTCTATATAACGTGATGTGACATCAAGAATTTCTTGAAGAGTTGTTACTTTGCTTAGGAGTGCACTCATCTCATTGAGTAACCTAAGGCGACGAGCCTGCTCATCTGTTTCGGAAAGAGCGTCTTGGTTTTGGTTGAATAGTTTAGCGTTCTCGAGCGCAAGAGACAATTGATCAGCTACTTGCTCCACTAACAGCAATTCCTCCTCGCTCCATTACCGATC
>JACZRM010000022.1 GCA_022576105.1 Chloroflexota bacterium
TATATTTGCTTGGGGATTGTCGGGGCAATTGCTCGGTGGGTCGAATCGGTGGATTGAATCTGATGCGCTTTCAGTCGCTGGGACCAGGCTAGATATTAAACGGGGGACGACTAATCCAGTACTGGCGGAGGCATTGTACAAGAATTGTGGTTCGACAGGCCTGTCCTGAGCTTGCCGAAGGGCTCACCACGAGCGGAAATGAATCCGCGCACCCTGAGTCTGCCGAAGGGAGATTGTGCGCAAAGCTGGGGAAAGATTAGAGAGGGTCTAACAACCACCGGCGCCCTCAGTAAAATGATGGGACCAATTTACCGGCGAGGCCAGTGGGGGAGATTGGGTATGTGGTTCAGCCGAGGAACAGCATCCGGCCGCAACTGCTGCACATTACGGTTTGCCGCCCGGAGCGGACCCGTTGCAAATGCTGGCTGGGCAAAGACATGCGACAGGCCTGGCAAAGTCCGCGCTCTACCTTGGCCACCGCCGTACCGCCTTTACTGCGGCGCAGGTTATTGTATTTAAGCACCTCAGACTGGTCCAGGGTTTTGGCCAACTGGCTGCGTTGGGCTACCAATTGTTCCTCTTCAGCAACTAACGACGTAACCTGTTCAGTCAGTTCGGCATGTCGTCGGTCCCAGGCTTCCTGCGATTCGGCCAACTCCGTTTCCAACGCCGCAATTCGATTCCGGCAATCTTCCGCCCGAACCGAGAGTTCAAGCAACTGAATGGCTTTCTGGTCAACCTGGGCCTTCACGTTGCTCGCTTCAAGTTGCAGGCTGGCCAGGTCCCGGGGATTAGCCAACTCACCGCTGTAGAGTTGCTCCTCTAAGACCCCGGACCGTTGGGTGAGGGTCTCAGATTCCAACTGATACCCCCGGTGGGTGCTTTGAATTTCTTCCAGCTTGGTACCCTCATCCTGAAGCGATTGTTCAATCTGCTCCAGGGCAAGTCTGGCGTTCAGTTCTTTTTTCGCCCCGGACTTCTGCTTTATAATGCCGTCTAGGGCCAGGTCAATCTCTTGCAAGCAAAACAGTTGTTTGATTATGGTCATTGACGTAAACCTGTAAAGTTGTAGTGGCTGGGGCGCTGCTGTAACGATTCTAGGTAGGTTGGGGGACATTGTCAACGTGACCCCAATTAGAAAACCTATTCTGGCGCCAGCACCTGATTTTTCAAGGCTGGCTGGTCCTCATGACCTCGATCCAGTTTTTGTATAGTGATTGCACCAAAACTTACCGATTGACTATCCGTTGCCAATTGACTACCGATGGGAGCGACTAATGCGCATTCTGCACTTTTCCGACCTGCACATTGGCGTAGAGAACTACGGACGCATCGACCCGGCCACCGGCCTCTCCACCCGGCTGGGGGATTTCCTGGCCTCGTTGGACCAGGTGGTGGAGTATGCCCTCAACGAAGATGTAGACCTGGTGCTGCTGGCCGGAGATACCTACAAGGGCCGCGACCCCTCCCAAACTCATCAGCGTGAGTTCGCCAGGCGACTGCACACCCTGTCAGAGGCGGGGATTCCCACCTTCCTGCTAATCGGGAACCATGACTTGCCCAACGCAACCAGTCGGGCCACGGCAGTGGACATTTTCCCCACGCTGGCAGTGCCCAACATTTACGTCGGCGACAGCCTGCAAACTTACACGATAACCACTAAAAGCGGCCCTCTGCAAATTGTGGCGGTTCCCTGGCCCCGCCGGGGCGGCATTCTCAGCAGAGAAGATTCTCGGGGATTGTCCATCGATGAGGTGCGAGAGGAAATTGAAACTCGGATGACGGCGGCCATCGCCGATCGGGTCAGTAAGCTTGACCCCAACATCCCGGCCATACTAACCGCCCATGCCACCATCAGCGGAGCAACTACGGGCACCGAGCGGTCGATGATGCTGGGGCAAGACCACGTGCTGCTGGTCAGCGCGGTGCATCAACCGCAACTGGAATACGTGGCGCTGGGACACGTCCACAAGCACCAGGTGCTGCGGCAGGACCCCCCCATGGTGGTCTACTCCGGCAGCCTGCAACGGGTGGACTTCAGCGAGGAGGCCGACCAGAAGGGATTTTGCGTGATCGAGCTGGACCCGACCGCGCCCCAAGGCCAACGGATGACCGACTTCCAGTTTCATCGAGTTGACGCCCGACCTTTCGTTACTGTGAACGTGAACATCGACAGCGGCGAGCTTGACCCCACCGATGCGGTGATCCGGGCCATTGCCCGGCAGGAGGTTGCCAACGCGGTAGTCCGGGTGCGCATCACTCTACCATCAGAATTGGATTCCCACCTGCGGGATGCGGACATCCGGCTGGCCCTGGAAGGCGCCCACTACATTGCCGCCATTAGCCGCGAGGTTGAGGGCACCCGCCGCACGCGCCTGGGCAGCGACGTGGCGGAGGGCCTCCAGCCCTTGCAGGCGGTGCGATTGTACTTGGAAAGTCGTGATATGGAGGCCGACCGCCAGGAGAAAATTCTGAGATACGCGGAAATTCTGGTGCAAGCCGAGGATGATCTGGCGTCGGAAGAAGGCTGACCCGGGCCTAGCTGGACTGGACTCCCTGTAGTCTCAAGGACTCGGTGCCCTTCAAGTAGATGTTGACAATCTCTTGTTGCGGCTTTTCGGTGTTGTACAGCACCATGATACGGATGCACTGGGGCAAACTGCCTGGGACTGGAATCTCCGTTGAACACATCAGCGCCGTGGTGTTCCAACCTAGCTGTCTCGCCGCCGCCGCCGGGAATGCGGCATTCAGATCGGGAGTCACCGTAAAATAGGCCGCCGCCACGTTTTCCTCCGTAAGCTGGTTGGCCTCAATAAGCTGGGAGAGCAGCTCCCGAGTGGCGGTATAAATCGCGGAATCGGTATTCTCTTCGGTAGTCGTGGCTCCCCTAATTCCCCGGCACGCTAGCATCAGGCAATCCCTCCCGTGGTTGGAAACGGCACCCCGGCCAGTTCCGAGACCAGTTGGCTGGCTCTGGACACCAATTGGTCTCGGGGCGATTCTAGCATCACCTGCACCAGGACGCTACCCACCACCGCCGCCTCGGCTTCGCGGCAAACCTCCACAACGTGTTCCCGCCGAGAAATGCCAAACCCCACTGCCAGCGGCAAATGGGTGTGGGCGCGTACCTTGCGCAGGAGTTCGTAGCCGCGCTCAGATACCTGGTCTCTGGCTCCAGTCACCCCGGTCAGGCTGATGCAATAGACAAATCCGCCGGCGTTGGAAACCGCCGCTTTGATGCTGGCGTCGGTGCTGGTAGGCGCCAACAGCGGGATTATGTGGATGCCCAATGGTGCACAGACATTGGCCAGGGGTGCAACTTCTTCATGGGGCAAATCCACCACGATGACGCCGTCCACGCCTACGCGCTGACATTCCTGGGCAAACCTGGCCTGACCGTAGCTGTAGATGGGATTGTAGTATCCCATTAGGATCAGCGGCGTATCGGGCACCTGTTCTCTGAGGTCAGACACCAGATCGATGCAGTCCTGCAGAGTAACTCCCTGCTGCAGGGCCCGGAAGCTGGACTCCTGGATGACCGGGCCTTCGGCCAGCGGGTCGCTGAAAGGCACACCCAGTTCCACCGCGTCGGCTCCGGCGGCGACCAGCGCCGGGACCAACTCTCTGGTCGCCTCCAGGTCTGGGAACCCGGCGGTCAAGAAAAGGATGAGTCCGGTCCGTCCTTCATTCTTGATCGCCGCAAATTTTTCCGCTATCCGGTCTCTGGTCATTTTTCCCGGTGGCCTGGTCTCTTGATAATCTGGGCTTTTGGTGATCTGGCCGGGTTACTCGATCAGGCCTACACCCACCGAGCCGGCCAGGTCAGCCAAAACATGAATCGTCACGACGCCATCGCCGCCCGCCCAATTTATATCAGCAGGCGCCAATTGTCTAGAATCCAGCAATGGTGACCAGCAAGGCCACCGAGTTTTGGCCGGCGTGCGCGGCAATACTGGGCCAGACTGAACCGGTTTGGCGGTACAGCCAGGCCAACAGCAGCCCGGTGATAAATATGGGTATCATCACGCCAGGGGCCAGGTGGAACACGCTGAAAATCAGCGCGCTGGCGATCATGGCCCGAGTGACGCCCAATCGTGGCGTCAACCCGGCGAAAATGAAACCCCTAAAAAATATCTCTTCGGTTATCGGTGTCCACAGCGCCAGGGCAATAAAAGTCAATACCGCCCCGCTGCCAGGGAAAACTATCCCTTGAGGAATATCAGGCGGCATCAATATATCGATGCCGATGGACGTGACGATGACGGAATAGAGAGCAGTTGCGCCCAGGCTGGTCAGCAACACACCGCAGATCAGCAGCAGGATTCGGGGGCTAAATATCTCCGTTCGGGTAAGACCCAAAGCCGACAGACCGGCGCGGTAGGGCAGCAACCCGGCCAGACCGACTGCCGCCAGAATGACCAGCCCCAGGACCATACTGGTCAAAAATGCCAGCATGGCTGGGCGCTCGAAGGATACCGACCAAACAATTAGCGAAACTGCCACTATCGCCGCCGCCGCAACGATGACGACGCTGATACTGACCTGTCGGCCCCGCCATGGCACTTGGGCCGGGCCTTGGGGCGGCCCCAACTGGAACCACCGTGGACGCGCCTCTGGAATTCTGATGGAACTGCCGCACTGCCCGCAAAAATTTCCGCTAAAGGATGATTGATAGCCGCAATTGGTGCATTTCAAATAGCTAAAGCTCCGGTCAAACAGCCCGGTTCCAGATTACCGAACTCACTTCCGCAAGATGTCAGGCAATACTGGCCCTATTGCAGCGAGTATATCAGCAATCGACCCATTCCCGAATCCAGACTCTGCCGCAATTCAAACAGCACTAATCACCGGCAACGGGGCGATCGCATCTGAGAGCCGCTTCGCCGTCATTGCGAGCGAAAGCGAAGCAATCTCAAGGGGACGTCGTCGCTGACTCTCCTCGCCAAGACCCCGCGCAAGCCATGTGAGATGCGATTGCCAGGCCACCGGCACCCACGCGGTTGCCAGATACCGCAACCTGGGTAATAATGGCGGCAAAATAAAGATTCCGCTGGAGCCGGTTAATCCAGCAGCGTGGAACGCTTCCAGCGGATAACTACCTCAGGAGACCACCATGTCCACCAAAAACCCATTGACCCGTGAGGCGTTTATCTATCTGGCCGGTCAAGCGGGGCTGGACACGTCGGGCCCTCACCTGGAGGAACTCTTTCCCTACGTTCAAAGCGTTCTGGCCAGCCTTGAATCGCTCCAAGAAATCGACGTAGCCGGGACTGAGCCCGATATGGCCTTCATTCCACTGCCACAATTGCCGCCAATCCCCCAGCAATCATCTACTGAGCAGCACTGATATGGATTCACTAGAGCTTTGCTACCTGAGCGCCGGGGACTTGTCCCGGTTGATCAAGACCAGGGAAGTATCTCCGGTCGAGGTGGTGGATGCCCATTTGGAGCGCATCGGCAACACCGACGGGGTGCTGAATTCCTTTATTACTCTACTGCCAGAGCAGGCCAAGACCGCCGCCCGCCGGGCCGAGAACGAAATCCAGGGCGGCAATTATCGCGGGCCTCTGCACGGCGTTCCGGTTGGGCTGAAGGACCTGTTCAATACCGCCGGAATTCGCACCACATCGGGGTCACGCATTTTTGATAGCTTCGTGCCGGACCAGGACTGTACCGTCGCCGCCAGGTTTCTTCGAGCCGGAGCGATTCTGTTGGGCAAACTAAACATGCATCCCTTTGCCTACGGGCCCACCGGAGAGAACGAAGACTACGGCCACATGCACAACCCCTGGAATCCAGAGCTGATTACCGGCGGCTCCAGCGGAGGTTCCGGTTCCGCCACCGCGGCCGGTCAGTGCACCATCACCATGGGCAGCGACACTGGAGGATCGGTGCGCATACCGGCGGCCCTATGCGGGATAGTCGGCCTGAAGCCAACCTACGGCCTGGTGAGCCGCCACGGTCTAACGCCGTTGTCCTGGAGCTTGGACCACCCCGGGCCGATGGTCAGGTCGGTGGAAGACGCAGCCCTGGCCCTGAACGCCATCGCCGGCCATGACCCAAATGATGTCGCGTCGGCGCAGGTCAGCGTACCGGATTACACATCGGCCCTCACCGGCGACGTGCAGGGCCTGCGGATTGGGATACCCAGGGAATACCTGCAAGCGCCCCTGGACCCAGAGGTGTCACAAGCATTCCAGCAGGCTATTGGCGTATTGGAGGAGATGGGCGCGAACGTCACCGAAGTAGACTTCCCCATGTTCCAACACGCCCAGGCCATCTCGGGAGCGATCCTCATGGCCGAGGCCTCAGCCTGCCATCGAGACCTGCTGGCCGCCAACGCCGACCAACTTTACCCGCCGGTGCGCCTACGTCTAGAAGCCGGTCTTTTCATCACCTCCGCCGATTACCTGAAAGCCCAGCAGGCCAGGTCGTTATTCAACCGAGAAGTCCGGCAACTATTGGAGGAGGTTGACCTGTTGGCCGGTCCCACCGAGCCGGTAACGGCTCCCAGGATTCTGGCCAGCGAGGTTCAGGCCGGGGAGCAGAAAATTGGCACGACCGCGGCGTTGACCCAGTTCACGCGACCGTATAACATCACCGGTTCTCCCGCCATTTCCATCCCCTGCGGTTTTTCCCAGGCGGGACTACCCATTGGCCTGCAACTGGCGGGGAAGCCCTTCGACGAAATTACTGTTCTGCGGGCGGCCCATGCCTACGAACAAGCTACCGACTGGCACCGGCGCAGACCGCAAATTTAAACGGACAGCCAAGCTGCATTCAGGCAATCAATAAAAGACCCTCCTTAGGCGGAGGGACTTTTATTGATTGCAATCTACGGCTAACCAGCGGTTTTTTATCAGCTCAAGAAGCGGGAGAAGGATCGACCAGGTCGTCCAGGGGCAAAAGTTGCTCCGGCGCGGGTCGGTCTCGGCGAGACCGGCAAGTCACGCAATTGCAGCCAACGGTTTGCCCTTCAAGGGCCGGGCGGAATACTGCCCGCACCACATCCGCAGTGGTGAGCCCGAATTTTGACGCCTCTTTGCAGATGCTCCGAAATGTATTCCTAGCATCCGCAGCGGCATCATCGGAGATCGATCGATCGCGAGAAACCTGCAATACCAGATCCCGAACCTTGGTCACTTCTGCGGTGTCTAATCGACTCATCCCTTCCTCGTTAGGGTGAAAAATAACTAGTGAGCGATTCCTATTTCCCCAAAACTTTGCTCGCCCCGACTGTTGTAGATTCGCGGTGAACCAGGTTGACTCAACTAACCGGCGATTTCGTCTACCTGGTCCATTGAGTCTGCTGCATCGGTCTGTGCAGCAACCGGCCCGCCCGACTCGGAACGTGCCGAGTCCCGGCGAGCCGTCCACTCAGTTTCGTAATCGATTGAGTTTTTAAACTCCCTAATTTCGCCGCACTTCTGGCATTCCCCTTCGCTGACCGGGCCCACCGCGGGCTGAATAACCCAATGATGGCAACAAGTGGGTAGCTGGTCCAGTTCTGCGTTCTCGGCTACGGGTTCTTTGTCCAAAAGCATGATTTACCCCTACAAGTCTAATGTGCCCACGCCCATCCGGTGTCCCATGAAATTATCAGATGAAACTGCGAACAATTTGTTACAATATTTCATATCATTTTTGAGTTTCCGAGTACAATGACTCCCACGCAAAAAATACGTACAGCACACCAAATCCACATCAGCAGACGTTTGGGCCCGGGACGGCGGTACTTTGACGGCAATAACAACTCTGACTTTTGACCTGTGGCAGACTCTGCTGCTTGATACCCGTGAATTGGGCCGCGCCCGTGCCCAGGTCCGCCTGGATGGCGCCCAAAACGCGCTGATCAAATTTGGGGAGGACTACCAACTGGAACACATTCGGGAGGCTTACCGGGCCTGCTACCGGTATTGCCACGGCATTCGCGACCGAAACCTGGACATTAGCTTCCGTGAACAAGTGGAGATATTCGTTGAGAACATCAGCCCGGGCCTGGTTGAGCGGCTACCCGAAGAGTTGTTTCAGGAGATATTAACCGCTTATGCCGACTCTTTTTTCGTGCACCCTCCCTTGCCCCATGCCGATGCCCGGAAAGTGCTGGCCGAGACCAAAGACCAAGGTCTCCGCATCGGCCTGATCTCCAACACCGGGATGACTCCCGGGGTAGCTTTTCGCCAATTCCTAGACCAGCACCAAATGCTGGATTTCTTCGACGTTCTCACGTTCTCAGACGAGGTGCGGCTGGCCAAACCTTCGGATGAAATTTTCTTGATGACACTGAGAGGGTTGGGGGCAGAGCCTGCCGAATCGGTACACATCGGCGACCACGTCGTAAACGACGTAATAGGCGCCAAACAAGTGGGAATGAAAACAGTTTGGATTGAAGGTTTTTACGAACGGCCAAAGGATTCTGGTCCGGAAGCAGACCCGGATGCCACGGTGGCGGCTCTGGGGTTGGTCCCGTCTGCTATACAGAAGCTGAGCCGCCTTTAGCGGGATAGCTCAGGCGCCAGATACACGTGCCAGGTGACGCTTGATTTGCTTGACAATGCCGTTGCGTTACCGCTACCCTGAATTCGATCGGCTGCACGATGCCCAACCACATAGTATGGCAAACATTTGCGGATCGGTTTTATAAAGCCAGTGTAGTGGGAGGAAACTAGACCCTGCGTTGGACCAAAGTCTAAGAAGGGGTCTGCTTGGGAGATGGACATGGCTGACCTGAATCAGCTATGCGAGGAACTGCTGGCCCGCCGCTCCCTGATCCTGGCCAGTAATCGCGGCCCGGTAGAGCACCACATGACGCCGGAAGGGCGCCCCGAAGCTCGCCGTGGCAGCGGAAGCCTGGTTACTGCCCTCAACTCCCTGTCCCAAATGGCCGAATTCACCTGGGTTTCCAGCGCAATGGGCGAAGGCGACCGGGTGATTTCCAACAACGGCCGGGGCCCTCACATCAAGTCTCCATTGCCAGGACATCAGATCAACCTGCGTTATGTGGTGACGCCGAGGCGGGTCTACCACAAGTATTACAACGTAATGTGCAATCCCCTGCTGTGGTTCCTGCAGCACTATATGTGGAACCCTCCCTACAACCCCAATATTGATTCCACCGTTCACGACGCTTGGAAAACAGGTTATATACCGGTCAACCAGGCTTTCGCTCAGGCGGTTATTGAGGAAGCGAGGGAAAGCGGCCGGCCTCCAGTGGTGATCGGCCACGATTACCACCTGTACTTGCTGCCGGAAATGGTCCGGAAGGAAATACCTGAGGCGGTAATTCAGCACTTTATCCACATCCCCTGGCCCACGCCCAGGTACTGGCAAATGGTGCCCAAGTATATCGTCACCGAGATTTGTTCGTCGCTGTGCCACGCCGACCTGGTGGGCTTTCAGACGCCGCAGGACCGACAGAGCTTTTTGGACTCGATCGAGTATTTCGTGCCCGAGGCAACTGTGGACCGAACCACCAACGTCGTAACCTGGGGGGCACAGACAACCTTGGTCAAGGTTTACCCAATTTCCATCAATGTATCTGAAGTGCAGCGGATCGCCAGTTCCCCCCGCGCTGTTGAGTATGAGACCCGCCTGCGGCCTCTGCGTAGCGATACCACGATCGTGCGGATCGACCGGGCCGAGCCCAACAAGAATGTGATTCGGGGATTCAAGGCCTATGAGTTGCTCTTGACACGCCATCCCGAACTGCTGGGTAAGGTCACTTTCCTGGCCTTCCTGGTGCCCTCCCGCACCCACATCCGCCAATATCAGCGCTATCTGGAAGAAATACAGCAGATTATCGAACAGATTAACCGAAACTTTGGCAAAGACGATTGGCAGCCGATCAGAGCGTTCATGGAAAACAATTACACCCAGGCCATTGCCGGTATGAAGCTATACGACGTGCTGCTGGTCAACACCATTATTGAGGGGATGAACCTGGTAGCCAAAGAAGGTCCGGTGGTGAATACCCAGGATGGAGTCCTAGTGCTTTCGGAAAGCAGCGGCGCCCACCACCAACTGGCGGAAGGCGCGCTGTCGGTATCCCCAACGGACATTGAAGGCACCATGGAGACTCTGTACCAGGCGATACAGATGTCGCCTGAAGAGCGCAAGCAGAGATCATCAACTCTGACCAAATCAATCCAGGAAGAAGATCTCAATCACTGGATTGTCCAACAATTTGAGGACATCGGAAAGCTTCTCTAGCGCACCGGCCCCGGATAGCGTACCCTAGCAGTAGACTATTGCCACCCCCCGGATTATCTTGTCTCTCTTGGGAATTGGGAACGGGCAGGAAATTGGAACGGCACTGCCCATTTCAGCCGCCGGCAGCCGCGCTTAGCAATTAGGAGAACAATATTTGATGGACGACCTGTTTCGCGGGTATTCCCCGGAAGGTGAGCGCCCCGACATTCAAATTTACATCTTCCCGCACCTGCATGAATTTCTGACCATTGACCTGCGGGAAGGTTCGCCTCAGGTCGTTCTGCTCAACACCGATGAAGTGTTTGGCGAAGATTTCTTCAGGACCGTGGAGTTGGAATTCTCGGTCACGGTAAGGGAAGACAACGAATTTCCCTTCGCCCACTTGATTAACCTGCCGCTGCGCCTGGATGAGATTATTCGTGGTGTAGCCATGAATTGCATCCTGGACCGCCTGCATATCGACACCGACGATGAAGAGCGCATTCCCTCCATAGTCGTTTTTGTCATTAGCGGCGGAGCGCTGGCCATGCATTCAGACAAGCTAATTCAAAGCCTGAACGAATACCTGGGCACATTATCTCTGGAGCCGTCGGTGGCCCATTGGGAGGGAGTGATCGCCCGCCTGGTAAAACAGGAGAACGAGGTCCTTCAGGACATCAACCGGAACGAGTTGACCGAAGCAGTGAGCAGCGACGCTCCCGACTACTTAACCCTCTGGGAAAATCGAAACTGATTGCTGTCTCACCGTTACTAACTTTTGCCTCAAAGGTGTCAATTGAGGTCTGTTATTGAAGTCAGGCGCCTGCTTCGGATGTTGCCTTGAGCGCAGCGAAGGGTCTAAAATCCAGAGAAGTAGATTCTCCCATAGTGCAGAATGATTTTTGAAGCAAGGCCACGTTACAGACTACCCGTTACTCTCCGCACTTCGCAATTTACCTGGCCCAGGCTAGCTGACCCATTGCAGCCCCTTTAGAATAGCCGTTTCCCACGACTAATCCTGACCGGACCATAATTATGAACCGCACCGCGCTGGCATTTGGCAGCCGTCAAGAAACATCCAATACCGATCTAATGTCGGTGGCTCAACAGGCCGACTCCCTGGGCTATGATACCCTCTTCACCGGCGAGTCCTGGGGACGGGACGCCTTTACCGTCCTGACCTTCTTGGCCTGTCACACCCAGAAGCTGCGATTAGCCACTGGAATTGTACCGGTTTTCAGCCGGACTCCGGCCCTGATTGCTCAGAGCATTGCTTCTTTGGACCAGATTTCTCAAGGCCGGGCAACCCTGGGCCTGGGCACCAGCGGACGCATCGTGATCGAGAACTGGCATGGCCAGGAGTACCGCCGCCCGCTGGCACGCACCCGCGAATACATCAAAATCATCCGGGCCGCGCTATCCGGTGAGGCGGTCAATCACCAGGGCAGCCTGTTCCAACTAAGCCGCTTCCGTTTGGGGATATCTCCGATACAGCAGCAGATACCCATCTACCTGGCCAGCCTTGGCCCCAAGAACCTGCAACTAACCGGAGAGCTGGCCGACGGCTGGCTGCCCGTTTGGACCCATCTGGAGCACTTGCCCGCATTGAAAGAGACCATCCGCGCCGCCGCCGCCAATGCGGGCCGCGATATTTCACAAGTCACCATCGCCCCACAAATCCTGTGCTATGTCACGGAAGACGAGGCAGAACTGGCCCAAGCCAGGCAAGACGTCCGCGGCCACATGGCCTACTATGTCGGCGGCATGGGCGCCTACTACAACAATCTATTCTGCCGCTACGGATACCAGGCGGAAGCCGCTGCAATTAAAGAGGCTTGGGCCGACCGACGGCGCGAACAGGCCGCCGCCATGATTACCGACGAGATGCTGGACAACATCACCATCTTGGGCGACCCGGCCCGCTGCCAGACCAAGTTGGAGCAGTTTCGGGCCAACGGCGCCGACATGCCGGTTATCGCCTTTCCCCACGGCGCATCGGTGGAAGCGATTCAGCGCACACTGGAGGCGCTGGCCCCGGCAAAAACACCAACGGAGACCGGTTCCTCCGCATGAGAATAGGGGTTATCTCGGACACCCACTCAGCGGGCAGTGGCCGCGACCTGCCGAACGCCGTTATGACCGCCCTGCAAGGCGCCGATCTGATACTCCACTGCGGCGATTTGGAATGCCTGGGGGTATTGGATTACCTGGAGACGTTAGCGCCGGTACTGGCGGTGCGGGGATATGAAGACCCCATGGAACCGGGGGACCGGCTGGCCAGCACCGTTCGAGTGGTCCAACGGGAAGGCGTGAATATTGGCATGGTGCATGACATTCAGTGGCCCACCACCGGAATCAACACCAGCCCGGACGGCAGCGCCCTGGTGTTTCCAGGCGGCGATATTCAAGACTTGTTGACCAAAAAGTTCGGGCAGCCGGTCAATGTGGTCCTGTTTGGTGATACCCATGAAGAGCTAATCTGCCAGTATCAAGGGGTTCTATTCATCAATCCCGGTAGTCCTACTTTTCCCGGGCGGCGTCATACTCCAGGTTCCTTGGGGACTGTGGGGATACTCGAAGTCGATAACGGCGCAACCTATGCCCGTCTGGTCGACCTGGCGCAGGAGCCTCCTTAAGTTTCGCAATCTCTATCTGCTGTTGCTGACCTTCTCAGTTAACACGAGGCGCTGGGTCAGTACCACCTCTTTGCATTCTGGTTCTGAAATTGTTCGACGTCGGGCTCGATACGCCCCGACTGGTCGGGGCGTATCGAAATCGACGTCGAACAATTTCAGAACGAAAATGTAAACCCCTCACCCCGACCTTGCTTACCGCTCGG
>JACZRM010000244.1 GCA_022576105.1 Chloroflexota bacterium
TTGGCTTTAGTGTCCGCCACAGCCACAGCCGCCGCCCCCACCGCCGCCGCCGGAACCACAGCCGCAGCCGCCGCCCCCACCGCCGCCGGAACCACAGCCGCAGCCGCCGCCCCCACCGCCGTGGGAATCACCGCCGCCGCCGCCGCAACCACCACCACCGCCGCCGCCGCAACCACACCCGCCGCCGCTGGCAAACAACGGGTTGTTGATCACAAAACCTACTTGTCCGCCAAAATTTTCCACGTAATCAATGGTTGCTTCTTCCAGGAAAGGCGCGCTGTCCGAGTCCATCAGGAAATCGACGCCCTCCATCTTCAGGACGGTGTCGTCGGGCTGGCTTTCCTTTTCCATAGTGAGCATATATTCCAGCCCACCACCTGCTGAGGGCATGGCGATCACCCGCAGTGCGCCGCCGCCTTCTCCTTCACTTTCAATGACTTCCTTGAGCTTTTCTATCGCCAGCGAAGTTATTTCCATCTCGTATCGCTCCCTGTGATACCTAGAATGCCTGCGTTTATACAACTCTAGCCAATTACTTAGGCTAACACATGTCAATCTGTATAGTCAATTCAATCTGACCTGGGATACAGGGCGATTGCAGCTCGGGAAAATGATTTTGGCTCAGGGCGCTAAGGTAGTGGTTTCCGTTCGTCCTGAAGCTCTCGCCTGAAGCTCTCGATGGATGGGAACTGGTGCTATTGCCCCAATCGACTTTAGCCGCCGATGATTTACATGCAATTGCCCTGACCTGCCGCTATTTTGCAGTTTGGCCCACTGGCCAAAAAGCTAATCCTTGAGCCGAATTTAGCTATAGGCTATACTAGCGTCGCCGTGAAAACCGGCTGAATCCCGGCGATGGGGAGACGAAAGATGGACCTGGGCCTGACTGAAGTCCAACAAATGTTGAAGAACAGCGCGCGGGAGTTCCTGTCGCAGGAATGCCCTCTGACCCTGGTGCGGGAGATGGAGGAGCATGAGCTAGGGTATACCGATGAACTCTGGCGTCAGGTAGTCAGCCTGGGCTGGACGGGCCTGGTGTTCCCAGAACAATACGGCGGCACCGGCGGCGACTTTATTGATCTGGCCGTGCTGCTGGAAGAGATGGGGCGCTCTCTGTTACCGGCGCCGTTCTTCTCAACAGTGCTCTTGGGTGGACTGACCGTGCTGGATGCGGGCACCGACGCTCAGAAACAGGATATTTTACCGGGCATCTGCGATGGTCGGTTGCGCCTGACCCTGGCCCTCACTGAGGACTCGGCCACCCTGGAACCCTGGGGTGTGACGTTAAGCGCGACCCAGGACGGCCAGGACTACCGGCTCAACGGCACTAAACTCTTTGTGCCGGACGCCCATGTCGCGGATACGATGCTGGTGGTGGCCCGCACTTCGGCTGGGGCTGATCCGTCGGAAGGCATCACCCTGTTTCTGGTGCCGGGCAACAGCCCAGGAGTCAGCGTCAGCCAGCTCAAAACCGTCGCCTGCGACCGGCAGTGCGAGGTGACTCTGAACGATGTCAGTGTACCTGCTGGTTCCGTCCTCGGCGAAGTGGGGGCAGGCTGGCCCATTGTCCAGCGGACGTTGCAGCGTGCCATCGCCGGGAAATGTCTGGAGATGTTGGGCGGCGCGGATGCGGTGTTGGATATGACGGTGGAGTACGTCAAGCAGCGCACCCAGTTTGGCCGGCCGGTGGGCAGCTTCCAGGCGGTGCAGCACCACTGCTCCAACATGGCCACCGATGTGGAGGGCAGCCGGCATATTGCCTATCAAGCCGCCTGGCGTATATCGGAAGGTCTGCCGGCCCAGCGGGAGGTGGCCATGGCCAAGGCTTGGGTCAGCGGAGCGTACCAGAGGGTCTGCTCCACCGCCCACCAGTGCCACGGGGCAATTGGGTTTACCAAGGAACACAATTTGCAGCTTTACACCCGCCGGGCCAAAGTGCAGGAGTTGAGCTACGGAGATGTCAATTACCATAAGGAGCTGGCCCTACAGCACATCGACAGCTATTAGGAAATAGCTCAAAACATGGTTCGACAAGCCTGTCCTGAGCCTGTCGAAGTGGCTCACCACGAAGGGGACCCCCGTTCATCCTGAGCCTGTCGAAGGATAGATTGTTTCAAGCGGCATCTTTTTAGATATTCACTTAACCTCACTGGTCCGGGATAGGTAACCTTAACATCCAGTGAGTCCAACCAACAGAGAACGGAGGAAACCGAAAAATGGCCACTAACTCGTCGGTCTTTACTGACATTGCCCGTGACCCGTTGCACCCGGACCCGATCTACCGCGACGAACAGGTAATCGTCCTGCGGGACATCAACCCCAAGGCTCCGGTGCATTTGTTGATTATTCCCATCATGCCCCTCACCTCTCTGGCCCAGATTGGCCCCAACCAGGAATCGCTGATCGGTCATATGTTTGTGGTGGCCGAGGAGATGGCCCGAAGGGAGGGGGTCACCGGCACCGGCTTTCGGTTGGTGGTGAACCAGGGAGACGACTCAGGACAAGAGATCGCCCACCTGCATATGCACCTGCTGGGAGGGCAGAAACTGGGGGCGATGGGGTAATTCTTGGGGGTAATTTTTGGGGGTAACTCCTGAAGATACTTCCTGGTGTTATCCCTCTGTTATCTTTCAATGATAACTTGAACTGATAACTTGAACTGATGAGTGCATGATGGCCAGGTCAGTGGAATAATGACGCCTATTTCCCACCGCATCGCCGATCGATTGGCATCGCTTCCCCAAGGCTTGCAGGCCCACATTAACCGAGTACGTGACATTGCCATTGAGTTGGCGCCACTGCACGGGGTTGATCCAGCGCAGGCCAGCCTGGGGGCTCTGGCCCACGATATTGCCCGCGCTATGCCCGACCGGGAGTTGCTGGAGCGGGCGTCCCGCCTTGGCTTGATCGTTGGCCTGGTGGAGCGTCACGTTCCGTTATTGCTGCACGGACCGGTGGGTGCGGAGATCCTCCGCAGGGAGGATGGCCTGGAAGATGATTCGATCTATCTGGCGGTCTGCTGGCATACCACCGGCCATCCATCGCTGGATTCCCTGGGCAAGCTGGTCTTTCTGGCCGACAAGTTAGACCCCCAAAAGCTGAGTCGCTACCCAGACCAACCACGGCTGCGGGAACTGGCCGAGCAGGACCTGGACCAGGCGATGTTGGAGTTCCTGACCCGAGAAATAATTTCCCTGACCAGTCGCGGCGAAATGGTCCACCCGGCCATGCTGTCGGCCCGCAATCATCTGCTGGCATCTATCGGATAGATTGCTGCATCTAACAAGTGTTGGGGAGTGTGTTGGTTAGTTCTGGTCATTCCGGCGCAAGCCGGA
>JACZRM010000245.1 GCA_022576105.1 Chloroflexota bacterium
AGGATGAAAATCCCGATGAACGAAATAAATAGCAGCGGGGTATTTTGCCCCTGGAGGATACCGAATGCGCTGCCGCTGTTGTGGACATGAGTGAAGCGAAAAAACCCCCGAAAAGGGTAGGAGCCACCGGGGACCAGCAGTTGGATCACCAGATACTTGGTTAGCTGGTCCAAGAGGAGGACCAAGACGCCAAGCTGCAAGACATTAAAGTCTTTGTAAATGGGTCGGGGCCGGGGTCGGGGCCGCCCTGCGTCTTCGGGCGTCAACTGCGATGACATGGTTCAGGCGAGGTTCTCAGTAAAGAAAGGAACCACTTCCCGCACCACCAAGTCTTCTTTATTCGCCCAGTAATGATCGACACCCTCCACCAGTTTGAAGGTTGGCGGAACGGCAAAGGAGTCCAACACCGGCTGTAATTTCTCCGCCTGGATCAATTTATCCCGGGAGCCGGATACGATCAGCTTGGGCCGCTTGTCCTTCTTCAAAGTAGCCGATTCCAGAGCTTCATAAGATGGCGAAATCAGCGCGAAGGCCTTGGGTTTTTTCTGAACCTGCGGGTGGCTCAGTACAACCCGAGTCCCGAAGGAATAGCCGACCAGACCAATACGCTTGCCGTCCACACCGGGCCAGGCGGAAATCAAGTCCAGGGCGGCCAAGGTTTCCTGAAATTCCAGCTCGCCCTTAGCGTGTTCTCCTTCGCTGTTGCCGACGCCCCGGAAATTGAACCGCAGCGTGGCAATTCCCTGCTCGGCCAGACTGCGGGTCAGGGCCAGGACTACGTTGTTGTCCATGCTGCCGCCGAACAACGGGTGCGGATGGCACATGACCACAGCGGGAATCCCGGGCCCCGGGTCATCGGGCGTTGCGATAACACCTTCAAAATTCAGGCCCTTGGCCTGGAACGACACCGCGCTTTGCCGCATGGCGCACCCTCCATTTACACTTAGCTTAATCTTAGAGAACACGGTAGTGTTTGGCAAGGATTACTGCTAGAATAGCCGTCAGCAATTAGCCCTCAGGGTCCAGATTGTTGGGAGCTGAGAGTTGGCCACCCAAGGCCAACGCATAAGCATTAGCATGCGAAACTTCAGAGAGCTAAAAGTGTGGGAGAAAAGCCACAACTTAGCTTTGGCGGGCTACAAAGCCTCCGCAAAATTCCCTAGAGACGAAATCTATGGTCTGACCAGTCAGATTCGCCGTTGCGAAGTTTCTGCCCTGGCCAACATTGCCGAGGGCTGTGGCAGAAGTAGTAAATCCGATTTCGCCCGATTCCTTCAGTTTTCTACGGGCAAATTTCAATGGGTTCAGCCAGTGAACTGGAGTACCATCTATTGCTGACCCATGACCTTAAATTGATTGACAACGTTGAATATGAGCATCTCGCCACGGAAACCACTGAAGTAACGCGGATGCTCACAACATTCATCCGAAGGCTGAGGGCTGAGGGCTGAAAACTGAACACTAAATTGGGGGACACATGGCCGTTATCGACCTGCGCAGCGACACCGTTACCAAACCTACCGACGAAATGCGTCGGGCCATGGCGGAAGCCGAAGTTGGGGATGATGTCTACGGTGAAGACCCGTCCATCAATCGACTTCAAGAACGGGCCGCCGAGATCCTGGGCATGGAAGCCGGACTGCTGATGGCCAGCGGCACCATGAGCAACCTGGTGGCCATTATGTCCCACTGCCAGCGGGGCGATGAAATCGTCATGGGTGACCAGGCCCACATATTTTGGAACGAGTCGGCCGGGGCCTCCACCCTGGCCGGAGTACAGGTCCGGCTGGTGCCCAACGGCCCTCAAGGGGAGATTGACCCCGCCGACCTGGAAAACGCCATCAGACCCCCCGGCAACATTCATACGCCGCCAACCGCGCTGGTCTGTCTGGAAAACACCCACAACCGCTGCAGCGGCGGCGTGACTACCCCTCAAGACACCAAGCGGGTGGCCGATGTGGCCCACGCCGCTGGAGCCAAGGTCCATCTGGACGGCGCCCGCCTGTTCAACGCGGCGGTGAGCCTGGAGGTTCCCGCCAGTGAGCTGGTCAAAGATGTGGATGATGTGTCTTTCTGTCTCTCCAAGGCTCTGAGCTGTCCGGTAGGCTCGGTGCTGTGCGGTTCCAGCGAGTTCATTCACGAGGCATTGCGCTGGCGCAAGATGGTGGGCGGCGGCATGCGGCAGGCGGGAATCCTGGCGGCGGCGGGACTGGTGGCGCTGGACACGATGGTGGACCGCCTGGCCGATGACCACGCCAACGCCCGTAAGCTGGCGCAGGGGCTGGCCAATATCGAAGGACTCAGCGTCGATGCCGACAGTATCGAGACCAACATTGTAATTTTTGATCTGGACGAATCAGTTGGCGTGGCCAGCGATGTCATCAGTGCGTTGAAGACCGAGGGCGTGCTGGTTAGCTCGCCCGGCAAACACTCCATCCGCATGGTGACCCACCGGGAGGTTGACGGGGCCGACATTGACGAGGCCTTGAGCCGCACCTCCAAAACGGTAGGAGAGTTGAGGGCCAGGCGGTAAGGTTAGCGAAAGCTTATGCAGGCTTTCCTTAGTCCTTCAGCGTCTTCAATGCTAGTCAGACGCTCTAAGAAAATGAATACTCATGCTTTTCTGAGGAGTCCCGATTCCATCGGGACGACGAAGAATCTAAAGTCTAACGCCGACAAATCTGATACAAGATTCAATGTCTCCATCACAAACGCCTATTGCATTCCCATCCCGCTAACTCAAAAAGTTTAGACCCTTCTCTTAGCTCAGGGAAACAGCCCGGCTATTTGGTCAGGGACTTTACCACAATCAACAATCGCCCCAGAACAAACAAATTCGGAGGCGCCCATGCCCGACATTACTTTAGACAAGTCCAAGACCGCGTTACTCATCGCCGACTTCTACCGCGACATGATGACCACTCTGCCCCACGCCGTTGACCGCAAGGTGGTGGAAAAGACCCAGGCCCTGCAGAAGGCCGCCCGAGAAGCCGGGATTCTGGTGTGCTACTCGGCCACAGTGTTCCGGCCCGGCTACATCGAGATCAGCGACCGCAACAAGACCTTCAGCCAGCGCAAGTCCTCCGGCCAACCGGCCATCTCCGACCCGCTGCAGGTGATCCACGAAGCGGTACGGCCCATTGAGGGCGAAGTGGTGGTGGGCAAGCACCGGGTCAACGCCCTTTTCGGCACCGACCTGGATATGACGCTGCGGGCCAACAACATCGAGACCATCATCCTGCTGGGGTATGCCACCAGCGGCGTGGTGCTGTCCACCACCCGCTACGCCGCCGACTCCGACTACCGCATCATCATCGCCGAAGACTGCTGC
>JACZRM010000246.1 GCA_022576105.1 Chloroflexota bacterium
GCTGGTCGTGGCCTAGCTGGCCCAGGTGGCTGTGAAATATTTGGCCGGAGGACAATGTTACCAGATAACTCCGGTTCTTCCGGTCCAGCAACAGGGCCATGTCGCCATCCCCAAAGCGGTTTTTGTCCCGGGTTGGTTGCTCCGTTGAGCCTTTAGTCCCGGCGGGTTTAGACCCGGGAAGTTCAGACTTGGAAGGTTCAGACTTGGAAGGTTCAGTCATAGAAGGTTCGGTCATAGAAGGTTCGGTCATGGTGGGTTTAGTCCGGCGCCGATGCCGGACGCGCCCCTTCCAGATAGCTGGTGTGCTCGTCGGAATAGGGGTCTAAGGCGGGAAAGAATACCAACAACTCGGCAGTGCGGTCACCGACAACCTTGAAACCATGCTCGGCTCCGGGAGGAATAACCAGGGTATGGTCTTTCTCCACCAGATGGGTCTCGCCGTCGATCCTGACCTCCAGGGTGCCGTCGATTATCACAATCAGTTCGTCGATGGTATGGGTGTGCAGTGGCGCTCCGGTGCCGGGTTCAGCGGTATTGATGCTGAAGGTGCTGGTGACCCCTTGCTCGCGGCCCGCCACATCCCATTTGCGGTAGCCCGGCCGCCAGGGAACTTCCGGCGCTTGCTGGTGGTTGATGATTGGCATGGTGCTATCTCCCGAAAGATTGGCTACTGTTTAGCGACATTGTACGATATTTGCGGTAGCTCTGGGGGCCAGGTCTGAAATTGCCGGCGGTTTGGGCCGCCGCGCCGATACACTGCTTTCCAATTGGCAGAGTCCCAGCCTTTGTCAGGGGGACACATCTGCGCTAAAGTACAATGGAACATGATGAGTCGCATCTACACGTTAGAGGAAGCCAACGCCACGCTCCCCTGGTTGGAGGAGAAATTCTCCCTGATGGTGCCGGTGCGGGACGAATTGGCGGAAGCGCAGGAAGGGTTGATCGACTTGCTGCGCCGTCGCAGCAGTAACGGGCATTCCAGCAGTGGAGAGGAGATTGCCCAGGCCCAGCAAAGAGTTAACCGTCTGACACGAGATTTACAGGCCCAGCTTACTGAGATTACCGATCGGGGAATATTGGTGCGCGATGTTGGCCGGGGTCTGGTGGACTTTCCCTCGGTGCGCGACGGCCGGGAGGTGCATCTTTGCTGGCTGCGCGGTGAGTTCCAGATTGACTACTGGCACGAGACCAACACCGGGTTCGCCGGTCGGCAGCGGTTGTAGGGGTGCCTACCGGCTCTCCCCCCGCTCCAGGGCTGGCAACGCCCGGCGGATCTCGTCAATGTGCACCGCGTAAAACGTACCCACCACCCGCTGCCCTCGTGGTGTCCGCTCCAAGACGGCGCGGGCCATGCCTACTACCTCCCCCCTGGCATTGAGCACCGGACCTCCGCTGTCCCCCGGATCGATGGAAGCGTCCATCACCAGGTTGAGTCCCAGGCTGCGACTGCCCAGGTTGGCAATTTGGGATAATACCCCAACGTTGGCCGTCGCAGCGCCCACGCCCCGGCTGCCATTGGTCTCGGTGTCGGAGTAGCCCAGAGCCATTAGAGGCTGGGCAATGTTGTCTTCGGATATTTGTCCCAGAGGGAGCGGCCTGGCGCCGGCAGCGAGTTGCACATCTGCCGGGTTGAATGAGAGTAGGGCTATGTCTCGCAATGAATCCGTTGCCACGACTCGCGCGCTGAAGGAACTATTCCTGGCTTGCCGGATGGTAACACTGGCAAACCCGTCCAGTGTGTGCTCGTTGGTGAGAATCAGTCCCGGCTCAATTAGCCAACCGGTGCCGATGCTGCGGGGCGTGGATACCATAAACACCGATTTGGCGGCCGCTGCATGCACTGCGTTGAAATCGGCAATCGGCTGCGGTGTGGCCGTGGGCTGGGGCGTGGGTCTGCGCGGAAAGTTCACCGGTGTTGGGGTCGGCTGGGGCGTGGCCGTGGGCTGGGGCGTTGCTGTCGGTGCCGGCGTGGTCGTTGGCGCCGGTTCAGGTGTTGGAGCTGGCGTCGGCAGTGAAGCCAGGGTCTCGGTGATCCTCTGGTCGATCAGCCGATCGACTTCCGCGGTCGATAGGCCACAGGCAACTGTGCCCAACAGTGCCAATCCAACGGAAATGTTGAGTAGAATCCCCGGTTTGATTCGGGCTGAACCCAATGGGAAGTCTTTCCGGTTGCCTGCCCGGTTGATCGCATCTGAGTGCGCGGAAAGACTTGAATCGGCCTTGCTGAGTCTGATCAGGCTCACCTGCTCCTGTCGATATTAGATAAACCGGGCCTGAGTTCGGGGAGCCTCACCGTAATCGATGTAAACGGTGATGATTTCGCTGAAGAAATCCACCGCCTCGGTCCCTTGCTCCCGCTGTCCCACTCCCGACGATTTCATCCCGCCGAAGGGCAAATGTACTTCGCCTCCCAGAGTGGGCGCGTTCACGTGCACCATGCCGGTTTCCACCGTATTGATGTACTGATAGGCTTTGGGGATGTCTCGGGTATAGATTGAAGATGACAGCCCAAACTGCACGCTGTTGGCGATCTCCACCGCGTCATCCAAGTCTTGGGCCTTGAACACCGTCAGCACCGGCCCGAATATCTCTTCCTGAGCAATACGCATGTCCCGGGTCACCTCCGTGAACACGGTTGGTTCCACGTAGTAGCCCTGGTCGTAGATGCCCCCGCTCAGGGCGTGCCCGCCATAGGCCAATTTCGCGCCTTCTTCAGTACCGATGCCAATATATTCCATCACCTTGTCCTGTTGGTATTGGCTGGCCAGGGGACTTACGTACACTTCTGGGTCTAGACCGTCGCCAATCTTTAGTTTGCTGGTGCGGTCCAGCAACTCCTCGACGAACTGGTCGTGAATCTGCGCTTCCACAATGGCCCGGCTGGTGGCGGTGCAACGCTGGCCGGTGGAGCCGAAGGCGCCCTGGACGATGCCACCCAACGCCTTATCCAGGTCGGCGTCGGCCAGCAGGATGACGGCGTTTTTGCCGCCCATCTCGCATTGCACCTTTTTCAGCAGCCTGGCTCCCCGGGCGTAGATATCGGTCCCAATTTCGGTGGAGCCGGTGAAGGAAATGCCCTGAACTTGAGGGCTTTCCACCAGGGCGTTGCCCACCGACGCGCCGGGCCCGGTGATCAGGTTCAGCACTCCGGGCGGCAGACCCGCTTCCTCGAATACCTCCACCAGCTTGACCGCGCTCATCGGTGTGGCGGATGCGGGTTTGAATACCACCGTGTTGCCGCAGATCAGCGCCGGTGCCAGTTTCCCGGCGGGTATGGCAATGGGGCAGTTCCAGGGGGTGATCAGGGCGACTATTCCCAAGGG
>JACZRM010000247.1 GCA_022576105.1 Chloroflexota bacterium
GGAACCCGCACCTCCCCCGATGGTTTTTCCAGGTTAACCGGAACCGACGCCGGATCAAATTCGGGCGTTCCCATGGCTACGCGGGCGCTGGCGATTATGCCGTCCCGGTAAAGCGGCACTACCTGGCGGATACCAGCCAGCGTATCGACCGTCAGGGCTCCCTCGGGTCGATCGACAATCTGGTGCTCAATGGCGAATTTGGCAAAGCAACGGATGCCATTGCCGCACATCTCGCCTTCCGAGCCGTCGGCGTTGTACATGCGCATCTTCAGGTCGGCAAAGTCGGAATTCTCAATCAAGATGATACCGTCGCCGCCGATGCCAAAGTGCCGGTCGCTCATCTGGCGGCAGAGGCTGGGCCAGTCCTGGTCCAGCTCGCGGGCGTCAATGTAAATATAGTCGTTGCCCGCGCCCTGCATCTTGGTGAATTTCATGGAGAATACCTCTCAACCCACGCCCAATCACTGCCCACGGATTGATGGTTTATTGTATCACAGGGTCAGCTTCGGACCGGGCTAGCTTCGGAAAGAAAATCAGCGACCAACTCAGCGGCCTGGTCTTCCAGCGTCGGGTCCAGGGCGTCCAGCCAGCTGATTCTGGGGTCGTTTAGCTTGAACCAGGCATACTGGCGACGGGCCAGCCGGTGGGTCTGAAACTTGGTGCGCTGTACCGCCTCCTCCAGGCTGATTTCACCGGCCAGGTGCTGCGCCATCTCTCGATATCCCAGAGACGCTAGCGGCCCTTTCCCTAATGAGTACCCCATCTGCTCAAGATTTTGCACCTCGGCCAGGAAACCCGCCACCATCATGTCGTCAACACGCTGGTCAATTCGTTGGTAAAGTTTTTCCCGTTGGGTGGTTAGGCCGATTATCAGCGATTCGCCAACGGCTGGGCCGCGGCTGCCGAATTCTGAGGGTCTGCGGCCGGTGAGGTGAAAAATCTCCAGCGCCCGAATCACCCGTCGGAGGTTGCGCGGGTCCAGTTTGCGGGCCCGTTCCGGGTCGATTGCCCGCAGTTGTTGGTAAATTGCGTCGGCCCCCGATTCGCGTGCTTCCTGCTCCTTGGCCCGGCGAAAATCATCGTCGGGCGGTGTCTCAGCAGGATTCCAGTCCTCCAGAAATCCCCACACATACTGGCCGGTGCCTCCAACCAGCAGCGGCAGGTGTTTTCTGGATAGAATTTCGTCTTGGGCGGTTTTGGCCAGCGCTAGAAAAGCGCCCAGGCTGAAGTCCTGGTCGGGATTGAGAATGTCGATGATATGGTGGGGGGCCTGTTGTCGCTGCTGGGGAGTGGGCTTGGCGGTGCCGATGTCCAGGTGGCGGTAAACCTGGCGACTGTCGGCGTTGATGATCTCGCCGTTAAACCGTTTGGCCAGCGCGATAGCCAGCCCGGTCTTGCCCGCTGCGGTGGGGCCGACGATGGCCACCGTGGGATGTGATGGAGAGGGCAATCTGGCTAGGCCAATTTTGACTCAGACTCCGAAGTCTCTTTCCCACGAGTCGGTATCAAACTTCTGATGAAAGGCGTAATACGGGATTTCAGCGACCAAGCGCTTGTCTACCGCACCAATTTCAACCAGTACATCTAAAGCACGATCAAGGTTAACTCTGGCGTCAGAAGCATGAGTATCTCCCAGGAAAGTGCCCTGAAGTTCTTCGGAAGAATATGCCGATTCTCTTTCATTCCCCAGCAACGTATAGATTTCCCGCATCTGTCGCTGAATATCTTCGCCTATTCCTAACTGAAACTGACGCTTGGTTATTGGCATTACTGCTGCTCCCTGAGGAAGCCAAGCCTTCGCTCGCCTTGCTCCATTGCAGTATACCATCGCTGCCCTTCCAGTTCCTTTGCTTCAACGATACCTTGTGAGACCAAGGAATCCAATGCCTGTTCTACCTCTTCTAGGCTTGCAATCCTGGCGACGGTCTCGCCGAGCAGCACTAGCAATTCTTGGATCGTAAAAGCCAGGTCGGGTCGAGTCCGCAATATGTGAGCGATGGGCAGCGATAGGTCAACACTCCCCAGTTGAAATTCCTCGCGGCTGATCGGCATTTTTAATTCAAGCTATTTCGCTATTTGGCGGCGCCGGCCAGGTTGACAATTTCCAGGAATTGCTCCGCCTGCAAACTGGCCCCGCCCACCAATGCGCCGTGTATCGGACTCTGGCTCATGTAGCTGGCGACGTTGCCGGGATTTACGCTGCCGCCGTAGAGAATCGGCACTTCGTTGGCTGCCGGGCCGAACATCGACTGCAGGGTTTGCTGGATCGAACCGCCCATGATGTCCGAGGCAATTTCCGGTGTGGCGGCCTGCCCGGTGCCGATAGCCCAGATCGGTTCGTAGGCCAGCACCAGGCCGGTTATGTCAACGATGTCAGCCAATCCCGCCCTGACCTGCGCCTCAATTACGGTATTGGCTTGACCACTTTCCCGCTGCTCCAGGGTTTCGCCGACGCATAAAATGGGCCGCAAGCTATGCCGAAACGCCGCCTTCACCTTCTGGTTGACCAGGTCATCGGTCTCGCTGAAAAGCTGCCGGCGCTCGGAATGCCCCAGAATCACATAGTCGCAAATTCCCCGGAGCATCAGCGGAGATATCTCGCCGGTGAAAGCGCCCGCGTCCTCATAGTGCATGTTTTGTGCGCCCACTCTTACGGCGGAGCCTTGCACCGCCTCGCTGACTCCAATGAGGGAGATGGCCGGTGGGCACAGCACTACTTCCACATTTGTCGCGGCATCGAACCCGTCTCTAATTGCACGGGCCAACTCAATGGCCTCTGACGGGTTCTGGTTCATCTTCCAATTTCCGGCGATAACGGTTTTGGGCATGGATACTGCTCCCTAAGGGCCAAACTTGTTCAGCTTGCCCGAATGAGACAGGGCCAGCAGCATGATGCTGGTGGCTGGGATTCGTCCCAAGGAACCCTGGGCGCAGGTACGTTCGTTGAACTCCGGGATGCCTTCCCCCTTGGTCAGGCGGGAGTTGAGCAGGAACGGCACCGGATGCCAACTATGCGCCGCCATCACGGCCGGGGTCGAGTGATCGCCCGCCACCATGAACACGTCCGGGTTAAGCTCGCTAATTCGAGGAATGAACGGGTCCAGGTCTTCCAGGGTCTTTACCTTGGCGTCGAAATCGCCGTCTTCACCGGCGGCGTCGGCGGGCTTGTAGTGAATAAAGAAAAAGTCATGAGCGTCAAAGTTCTGGCGCAGGGTCTCCACTTCGTCGGCGAAGGTCATGCCGGTGGGAATAATCTTCATGCTGGCCACCGTGGCCAACCCCCGGTACATGGGGTAGGCGGCAATGGCG
>JACZRM010000023.1 GCA_022576105.1 Chloroflexota bacterium
GGCTGCGACAGAAGCTCAACGATGGCGGTTTTGACGCTCTCAACGGTTTGCCGGCCCATCAGGTTGTGGTCGGCGGAGATGACCGGCGCCTGGGCGCAGGCGCCCAGACAGGTGTTGTAACGCAGAGTGAGGCTCCCATCCGCCAGGTCCCCCTCGCCTTCGACTCCCAGTTGTTCCAACGCGGCCCCAATGACGCTCATGGCGCCCATCAAGTGACAGGAAGGCCCCCAGCATAGCTCTAGCTGGTGTTGGCAGGGCGGCTGAAATCTAAAATTGGGGTAGAAGGAGGCGACGGCCCAAACATCGTTCACGGTGAGACCGGTGAAGCCAGCCACTTCCTCAATCGCCTCTTTGGGGATGTAGCCAAGTTCATCCTCGACTGCCAGCAGTGAAGAAAGGACGGTGACGGTGGGTTGCGGCTGGTTGTGGATAGCGATGCTGATGCGTGGCTTTAGTTCATCCATAGTTGGGGAACTAGCTGCTCCACAAGATTGACGGTTGGTTAGTGAATTTTGTAACTATCCAACCACAATAGTAGCACAGAGGCTGGCGGAGGTTCAACTGAAGATACGGTCAAAATTAAGGACGGAACGTCGAAAAACGCAATGGCGGCTCCGGTCGCTAACCGGCCTGGAATTTTCGGCCCGACGTCAGGCGCTTTCCTCCTCCAGAACTTTACTCATCGCCGACTTGAAGATTTCGTAGGGATGCGCGCCAGTGAAGAGTAAGTTACCCACTACGAAAGTAGGAATGCCTCTAATGCCATGTCCCAAGGCCTTTTGGTATTGGTCCATGACCGTGGCTGAGTACTGATTGCTCTCCAGGTGTTCTAACAATTCAGCGGAGTTCAATGAGACCTGTTGGGCCAGATTCTCGATTACCGCCAGGTCTCCCAGGTCGTGGCCGTCTTCCCAGTAGGCCTTGTAGGCGGCGTGGTGGAATTCCATAAATTTGCCTTGTTGCTGGGCGTATTCGGTGGCCTCCAGGATACGCATGGTATTGGGAGTCACCTTGGGCGGGCGCATAATCAGGTTGGACTCGCTGGCCGCCGTGCGCAGGGGGTCACTCAACTGGTCTTCAGTCTCGCCGGGGCGGGGCTGCCGCACAATGCCTTCCTTGGGGGTATCGGGACGCAGCAAATAGGCTTGACCGACGACTGATATATTGTAGTCCTGGCTCAACCGGTCGACTCTCTCCAGGCCGACATAGCACCAGGGTCAAATATAGTCGTACCAGACAACGACTTTGACCGGGTCGGAGGTATTGGATATGGTCTGGGTCTGCTCTGTCATCAGTTACTCCTGCCGCAACTCCTGCCGCCGCACCGATTTACCTGATTAGTTATGCGTAATTCGAGTCTATCAGCGGCTGGTTGGCGGGTCAACTTGAGACCTTGTCTACCAGTGAATAAAATGCCGGTACGGTTTGGCAAACGAAAGGGATGGGCGCCGGAGATAGCAAATCAAGAATGGCAAAAATAGCGGGGAAGAGGGAAAAAGGCTAGCCGAGCATTTGTTTAACGACTTCGGTGAAGTGGGTTGGAGTGAATGGCTTTGCCAACATGCCAAAGGCCCCGGCTTCCATGGCGTCGCGGACCGCTTGCTGATAGGGATCGCCCGAGCAGATAATGATCTTTATCTCCGGGTCCAGTTCCCTCAGTTTGGCAAAGGTCGCGGCGCCACCCATTCCAGGGAGAGTCATGTCCAGGATCACGCCTTTGATCGAGCCATCAGATTCCTGGAGAGCCTTTACCGCTTTCTCACCGGTGGCCGCGCTGATCATCTCAATGTCCTGCGATTTCAGAATCTCCCTGACCAGGGTATGGATTATTTCTTCGTCGTCAACCAGCATCAGTTTTTGGAATTGTTGGACCTTGCCAGAGCCGGTCGCAGCTGGTGAATCGGCACGTTGCACCGGAAAGTAAACGTCGACACAGGTCCCCACATTGAGCTGGCTGGACACCTCTACATATCCACCATGGGCGTGGACCGCGTCGTAGACCATGGTCAATCCCAGGCCCCGGTCTTTGCCGTGCTTGGTCGTAAAGAAGGGATCAAAAATCGATTCCATGGCGCAATCATCAATCCCCTCCCCGGTATCGCTAACGCTGAGGTGAACATAACCGGAATCTCCCGATGCCCCTGGCTCTTCAATGGTGGTCTCCCAAATCAGTGTTCCGCCGTCGGGCATAGCCTCAATGGCGTTTCGCCATAGACACTGGCAAATTCGCTCCAGTTGTCTTTCATCGCCAGTCAATTTCGGCAAATCTTGACCCAGAGCAACCCGGAGCTTGACTGACTCAGGCTTGTCTTCCCATACAGTGGCTAGAAATTCTTCGACGGGTTGATTCAAGTCCAGCTCCACCATCTCACCAGGGTTATTGTTGGCGAAACTGGAGAGCCAGCTGGTCAGTTTCAAGGCCTCACAGGCTGACGCCTCAATCTGCTCCGCCAATTCCCGGTTGGCCGCGTCTTGGGCCAAACGATTCTGCAAAATACTGGCGAATCCTTGCACAACCGCGATAATGTTGTTGAAGTCGTGAGCATTACGACGCGAGAAATTCTTGGCTATTTTTATTGAGTGCAACAGCGCCGCCTGGTCGGCGGGCGGCCTTGCCGGCTCACGGGGAGACTGGGCAAGTTGCTGGGACTGGGAATTGTGGGACGGAGACAACATTAGCTTTCAGACCGTAACAGGCAAGGATGGCAGAGGTATTGCCCCGCCAACCCCTTAAAATGATTGGGTTCGATTAGCATGTGTATATTGTGCATCCGGTTGGGCTGACAAATAAGGGTGGCAGCCCACAGGCGCAAGTAGGTGTTTTCCCAGCCGCGAAGGCGGTAGATTCAAGGTTTTAGACATCGGACCTGGATGCAGCGGGGTATAAATTAGTGAGTCGGCAGAAGCGCAGAGGGTTGGCTTGTGGCAATTGGTAGGCTGCAAGTGTTAGCTCTGAAGAATCGCGCGGCACCGGGGCCTCGCCCCAAAAGTCGGCTTTTGGGGGAAAAGGTGCTTTTGGAGCAAAGCTCAACGCCGGAGATGAAGCGGGCCAAAAATGAGGGGTGGTATTCGGGCGGTGAGCGTTCTAGGGAGCGGACGACTTGTGGTCGGCCGTCTTTAGGGACTGGGGTGCTCCAGCCAAAACCGGCGCCAGTTCGTCCAGGGTAGCTATCTTGGTGCAATCGTTCACATTGGGATGCCATCCGCCCCGATCAATCAACACCGGGTGGATTCCCACCGCCCGCGCGCCCAAAACATCGGAGCGATGTTGGTCGCCGACGTGCACCGCTTCTTCCGGAGCGACGGTGGCCCGCTCCAGAGCCGCCATGAAGATTGACGCGTTGGGCTTCTCGGCGCCGGCATCCTCGGAACTAACCACAAAGTCCAAGTATTGGCCGATGCCCAGACGCTGGCAGATTTCGGACATATCCCGTCGTAAATTGGAGATGATTCCCAACTGATAGCCATCGGCATGCAATTGAGACAGGGCCGTAACCGTATCACCAAAGGGTGTGAACTCTTTGGGAACCGAGGACGCCATCTCCCAGATTCGCCGCGCCAGGTCGCTGGTCACTGACAGCCCGGCGTTTTCGAGAATCATTTTCTCGTATTTGGTGAAGAACTCCAATCGGTCTTGCTCCGACCTTAAAGCAAGAGGCCGGATTTCGTTTTCTCGGTTGAAAAGCACGTCCGCGACCGCATAGCCTCGCGTAATCGCTTCCGCGGAGACATTCAGACCAAATTCCTGACAGGTAATTTGCTGGATCTGTTCCAGGGGGGGCCAGAATTTCACCAGAGTGTTGTAGAAGTCAAAGAAAACTGCTTTTATCATTTAGATGCTTATTATCTCGCCGATACGCCCCGATAACAAATCCAAATTGGATTGTTTGGGTGAATAATTGGTAAACCAGTAAGGCGGAGGCATTCTAGCATACCAGACCACGGATGTGAATCCTTAGACCACGTTTGGTTGAACCTAGCACATCAACATGGTAGCCACCCTATGCCTCCAATGTCTCTCCGATAATGTCCCTACGATAATGTCTCTCCGGCCGGCGCGGATCCCCAGGCGCACCAGATTCACAGTTGGCTTAAAAGACTCAATACCTGGCTCACCTCAGCAGGTGAGTCCACTCGATACAGAGCCTTGGTCGGCTGACGGGCGGGCCCCACCAACACCGCAATACCCTGGCGGTTTTGGACTACCTCAAACCCAGCTTCGTCGGTCTGGTCATCGCCAAAGAAAAGCGGCAACGCGCCCGCCAACTCAGCTGGAGGATAATCCTCCATAATTTTGGCAATCGCTTTACCCTTGTCCCATGGCACATTGGGACGAACTTCCAGCACCATTTTGCCCCTGCTGATCCGAAATTTCTCAAGATCAGACACTATTCCACTGAATACCTGCTGCACCTGACCGATTTGGTCTTCCGGGGTTAATCGGTAATGCACGCTCAAGGTGAGACCCTTGTTCTCCAGGATTATGCCCTCGAACCGGGCCAATTCGTCGCGCAATTGCTGGTAAATCTCGGACAGATCGCCCCGGCGGGCCTCCGCTTCCGGGTGGAGGAAGCGCTCTCCGGCGGCTTCAATTTCCAGGCCGTGATTCCCCGCGTATATGATGCCCGGCACACCCACCTTGCCTTTGACATCGTTCAAATCCCGCCCGCTGACAATGCCAAGAACAAACTTATCTCTGGCCTTGAGTTCTTGAAGCAAAGATCGGGTATCCAGGGGCAGTTCGGCAAGTTCCGGACGGGAGGCAATTGGAGTAAGCGTTCCGTCGTAGTCAAAGAAGAGGAAGACCCGGCTGGCGGCTGACAGCTGCTTTTCTACGCTGGGCCAAACGCTCAATAAATGGGGCATTGCATTGTATATCGGGGCGTCAGCGAACTGAAGAGGACAATGTGGCCTCTCCGCCGCGTCGGGTCCGTTGCAGCAGTTGAACCAAAAGCTGGGCGGCCCATTTGTAGATGTTATTTTCCTCCACGGTGGCGCGCATCTGCTGCATCCGTGCCCGCCGCTCGGCCTCAGGCATGGTTACCGCTTTTAGGATGTCATCGGCGAAATCCTCCGTGGCATAGGGATTGACTATCAGGGCCTGCGTCAACTCCAGGGCTGCGCCGGTAAACGGACTAAGGATCAGCACGCCATCTCCATCAAACCGGCTGGCAACGTACTCCTTGGCCACCAGGTTCATGCCATCGTGCAGCGAGCTGACGATACAGAATTGGGCCAAACGCCGCAGCGCCATCAGAGTAACATTGGGGAGGTCGGTGGGCAGATATATGATGGGCTGCCATCCGCTTCGAGAAAACCGGTTGTTTACCTCGTCAAGTTCCCGGTCAATCTGCTCCCCCAGCAACCGATAGGCGTCAATATTGGAACGACTCATCACCCCGGCCTGAACGAATACCACTTTGCCGCAATATGCGGGGTATTTTTCAAAAAACCGGCCAATGGCCTTCAGCCGATGAGGGATTCCCTTGGTGTAGTCGATGCGGTCAATCCCTAGTCCGATCACCTGACCTTCCAGGTGAAATTCATCTACCAGCCGCTCCATTTCCGCAGCAACCGCTTCGCTTTGAGCCTCCTGGTTAATTTCATCAAAATCGACGCTGATGGGGATCGGGCGCACCAGGGTTGTCCCACCTTTGTAGTTGACGAAGTTGTACTCGTAATCCACCTTGGCGTTCATTGTTCGGGCCACAGTGCTGATAAAATTGTTGGAGTGCTCTCCAATATGAAAGGCCAGCAGGTCGTTGCCCAACATGCCGTCGAGTATCTCTTCCTGCCAGGGACAAATTCGGAAAATATCCGGGTTGGGCCACGGGATATGCCAGAACTGACCGGTGATGACATCGGCAGCCGCAGAACGAAGCAACCTGGGCAGCAACGCCAGATGGTAATCTTGGGTAAATACCACCGCCGGTCGGTTGCCGATTTCGTCTAGAACGTGCCCGGCGAACAACTGGTTGACTCTCTTATAGGTCTGCCAGTCCCGCTCCTCAAAGTTGGGCTCGGTGTAAGCGTTATGGCACAGTGGCCAAAGGGCCTCGTTGCAGAAACCGTAGTAGTAGCCCTGCTCTTCCTCCTCAGTCAACCAGAGAAGACGCATGGTGTAGCTGGGGTTGTCGGGAGGAACCTGAATTCTGTTACCGGATTCGACAACCAGCCGATCTCCGTCGCCGCTGCCATAAGCGACCCAGGTCCCTCCGCAAGCCTGCATCAGAGGGTCGATAGCGTTGATCAGGCCGCCGGTAGGAACGTCCAAGCGCACTTTGCCGTCGACTACCTGATGAACGTAAGGCTGGCGGTTGGACACCACCACCAGGCGGCAATCCCCAATCTCCCGCTTAACCAGTTGCTGTAGGTCTGCCTTAGTCCACATGGGTCACCTCCTTGGGCTAGGTATCCGAGGCCGCCGATTACCTAGAATGACCCCACCTCACTACGCTCCAGCCGATATGGACGCCAACCTATCCGAAGGTTATCGACCCGGGCCGTGTCTTGTTCGCAAGAGATGGTGAGACCTAAATATGACACTCTACTTATAAGGGCTATAAAGTGAACTTTCTGTGAACGCTAGTACCCGCCATACAGCCGAAATTTATTCTGCCATACGCCCCGGCAAAGGTCAAATCCGGTCACTAGCTGTTGCGCGACCAATTGTGGATAGTGTATCAGTTTGGCTTCCAAGAACGGGGCTTTGTCACACCGGCCTTCGCCGGTGTCCAGATACAATCGCTGTCCCGACGCTCTAATGGATTCCGGCTTGCGCCGGAATGACGAGAACTAAACTAACACTCTACCCAATTTTGAAGCCGTTTGACAGAGTAAAATACAATCCTTAGGATTGCCACGAACGGACTTTGCCTCAAAAGTCATTTCAAGATTGGCGGGGAATCCAGTCCACTCGATTTTAGACCCTTCGCGGAGTTTATCCTGAGCGGGGCCGAAGGACTCAGGGAAAAGTCAAAGACAGGCCCCTGACCTCAATTATAGGCCGCAATTGACACTTTTGAGGCAAGGCTCCACGAAGGTGACCCAGGGCTGATAACATGGCAGCCAAGATAACGGCAGCCAGAATAATCTCAACTGGCATTAGCTCACTGCATTAACGAAGAAGGGCGCTATGACTGTAAATACCGGCCGACCAATACCCCTGAAATTGATGGAGACTTTCCGCACGGTTTTCTACACGCCGATATTGGTGTCGGTGGCGGGAGGGTTTTTACGGGAAGAGGGGTTGGACGTGAGTTTCAGCACCTGTCCCGCCCAGTTCCCCCATCCGATCAGCGCGTTGAAAAATGGGGCCGCCGATATTGTGCAGAGCGGCATTATGCGCTGCATCATTGCCCTGGACTGGGGAGCGGAATCGGTACCGCTGCACTTCGCCGAGATAAACTCCCGGGACGGGTTCTTTGTTTTGAGTCGCCACCCTCAACCAGAGTTTCAGTGGGACCTGCTCCTGCACTCACCGGTAATTCCGGTGGGCTTTTCGCCCATGCCCTGGGCATCCTTTCAGAAGGCCCTGAGGAAAAACAATGTGGACCCAGCCAAGTTGACTCTGCTGCACGGATTACCCCTGGCCGAAGCAGTGGAAGCCTTCAAGCAAGACCAGGCTGGTTTCATTCATCTGCCCCAACCCGCCGCCGAACAACTCATCGCGGAAGGAGTGGGCCACCTGGTTTCTGCCTTGGGGACTGAAAACGGCCACGTTGCCTATAGTTCCTTTGCCGCAACTACTGAGTTTCTTACCAAAAATGCCGATACGGTGAGTCGATTTGTCCAGGGATTTAGCAAGGCTTTGCAGTGGCTGGACGCCAACCGCGAATCGGCTGTCGCTGACGCCATCGGGGAGTTTTTCGCCGATACCCCCAAGGAACTGCTGGCTCAGTCGGTGGCCAGATACCAGGCACAGGGGACCTGGCCCACCAATCCGGCGCTGGAACAGCCCCAATTCGAGGGATTGCAGGAAATTTTGATGGATGCCGGGCTGGTCAAGGAGCACCAGCCATACCAGAAAGTGGTCACCCGAGACTTTATTTAGACGAGCCAGATACCGGGCGTGAGTGAGCAGAACCAATGGCCCGGCCCGGTGGGTCAGAATAGGAACTCCCTTTAAATAACCAGAGACCCTCTACTGACCTGGTAGAGGGCCTCTAAAGTGCCATAACCAGTTGCGATGCTCAGTTGTCGGCGGGAACCGCCGCTGCCTCGGCTTTTCTGGCTTTGTCGCGGAAGTGGGGGATGATGTACTTGCCGAACAGACGCAGCGACTCCATAACTTCTTCATGGGTGACCGGCCCCACCTGGAACAACGGCATTATCTCATCCACGCCCATCGCCTCGTACTGCTCAATGTACTGGATGCAATCATCTGGGTTGCCGATGCAGAACCGCCCACCGTTTTCGATCAGGTCTAACGATGCGATCTCATCCCGTCGCGCGTTGTCACCCTGCGACCGCTGGTAATGCCACTGGTAGTCGTCGGGCACCTTGGCGGGATCGTACCCCTGCCAAACCTTGGCGTCGCGCAGCCGCTGCTGTTCTCGGTACCAGTCAATCAGCTCGGCTCCCCGCTCAAAGGCCTTACGGCGGTCTTCGGAGCAGTAAGCCACCGTGTTGCCCGCCACTCGATTATGAACCAATTTAGTCGCCGGATTGGGGTTCTTGATGGCCTCTTTATAGGCTCTGATAATCTGCTCGGCGCGGTCCAAACCAACGCTGGTCTGGGCCAAACAACCCAGTCCTTGCTGGCCAACCTTACGGGCGGTGTCTTCCTGGCTGCAGGCCTGCCAAATGGGCGGATGGGGTTTCTGGACCGGTTTGGGCACCACTTCCCGGGGCGGGATATGGTAATACTGACCTTCAAAGGAGAATTCTTCCTCAGTCCAAGCACCCGGAATAATCTTCAAGTACTCCTCAAGCATGCCCGAGACATCCTTGAGGTCACTGCCGTAGGGCTGCATCTGATAGGGGTAGCCGGAGCGGCCAATGCCCAGGTCCACCCGCCCATTGCTGACTACATCCAGGGTTGCGATGCGGGAGGCCACGTTCAGCGGATGGTGCAGCGGCACCAGCACCACGGCAATGCCCAGCCGCATCTTGCTGGTGCGCTGGCTGATGGCGGCCAGGGTAATGTCCGGCGCGCTGGAGTGAGACCATTCGGAGCGGAAGTGGTGCTCAACAAACCAGACGCTGGTCAGGCCCATTTCTTCAGCGTAGGTGACCTCCTCCAGCGTTTCCCAATACCGCTGGGACTCACTCTGGGCGCTCCAGGGTCTGGGGACTTGTATCTGGTAAAAGAGGCCTATGTCCATGAGCACCTGCCATGTTTATGGTTATTTTCTTGGCTTAATTAGTTTAATGGGTGGGCCGATGCCAGGATTTCCGCCGCGACCTTTTACCCGATTATCAACTTTTGTACGGTCTTGACCACCCGCGCGGCGTTGGGCACGTATAGGTTTTCCAGCGGTCGGCTGTAGGGCACCGGCGTATGGGGAGCGGTTACCCGGGAAGGCGGCGCGTCCAAGTATTCGAATGCTTCTTCGGCTACCCGAGCGCAGATTTCAGAAGCGAGACTGCAGACCGGCGTGTCTTCGTCAACCACCACCAGACGGTGGGTGCGCTTCACCGACTCGATGACATGGTCGTAATCGATGGGAGATATGCTGAGCAGGTCAATCACTTCAGCGTTAATCCCCTGTTTGGCTAGTTCGTCCGCAGCCTCGGTGCAGACCCAGGTCATGCGGGAAATGCCCACCAGGGTAATGTCGGAACCCGGCCTTACCGTGCGGGCCTTCCCCAGGGGCAGAACGTAGGACTCCTCCGGGACCGAGCCCCGGTTGCCGTAGAGGCCCTTGTGTTCGAAGTAGACTATTGGGTCATCATCTCTGATGGCGGCGACGAGCAGGCCCTTGGCGGTGTAGGGGTCGGATGGCACCACGCCCTTCAAGCCAGGAATGTGGCTGAATATCGAGTAGAAGGACTCGGAGTGCTGGGCGGCGCTGCCGAAACCGGCGCCGATGCGGGTCAACAGCACGAAGGGCAACGTGACCTGCCCGCCGAACATATAGCGCATCTTGGCCGCGTTGTTCAGCAGCTGGTCCATGCACACGCCGATGAAGTCGACGAACATCAACTCGGCGATTGCCCGCATGCCGGTGGAGGCTGCGCCGATGGCGGTGCCCACGAAGGCCGCCTCGGACAGCGGTGTGTCCAACACCCGCTCTGAGCCAAATTGCTGAATCAACCCAACGGTGGTGCGGAAGGGCCCGCCCCAAGCATCGACAATGCCCAGGTGTTCCCGGCCCGCGCCGCCCGCAATTTCCTCACCCATAATGATGACGTTCTCGTCGCGCTCCATCTCCTGGCGCAGGGCCTCGTTGATGGCTTCTCGATACAGGATTTCCCTGGCATCGGTACTGGTCATTTCAACAACAGATGTGGTCACAATGCTCCTCCGAAAGATGTCCCCAATCCCCTACGCCAGCCAAGCTGGCCCGGAAAATTAAATTTCCATGTTGACGCCGCGTTTCAGCATATCCAGCGGGTAGTCCACATATACGTCGGCATAAAGTTGGGCAGGCTCGGGCATGGGGCTTTCGTCGGCGAAACGGATGGCCTCTTCCATCAGGTCTTCCGCATCCTGGTCCAACCGGTCCAGCTCCTCAACGGTGATCTCACCCTCGGGCAGCACCCGCTCCCGGAACTGTTTCAGTGGGTCTCTGGCCCGCCAACTGTCCTCTTCTTCTTTGGTGCGGTAGGTCAGGGGATTGTCGAATACAGTATGTCCGTAGAAGCGGTAAGTCATGGCCTCTAAAAGCGTCGGCCCCTGGCCGGCCCTGGCCCGGGCCACCGCCTGCCCCGCCGCCTCGTAGACGGCAAACACGTCCATGCCGTCAACAATCACTCCAGGCATATCATAACCGGCGGCGCGGTCGGCCACATTGGCCACTGAGAGTCCATACTCAGTTGGAGTAGACTCGGCGTAGCCGTTGTTCTCACAACAGAAAACCACCGGCAGCTTCCACACCGACGCCAGGTTCATGCATTCGTGGAGCACCCCCTGGTTGGCCCCGCCATCACCAAAGAAAGCCACCGCCACCCGGCCCAGCTTCTTGAGCTTGGAGGTTAAGGCCGCTCCCAGAGCCAGGGGGACACTGGCGGCGACCACGCCGTTGGTGCCCAACATTCCCAGGCTCATGTCGGCGATGTGCATCGAACCGCCCTTGCCTTGGTTAGTGCCGGTGGCCCGACCGAAAAGTTCGGCCATCATCAGCTTGGGATCAACCCCTTTGGCGATACAGTGGCCGTGGCCGCGGTGAGTGCTGCCAATGTAATCTTCGTTGGTCAGGTGAGCGCACACGCCGGTGGGCACCGCCTCCTGTCCGGCCGAGGAATGGACCGAGGCTGACATCTGTCGCTGTCCGGTCTCAGGAATTCCCCGCTCTTCAAAATGGCGGATGGTAGTCATTGTCTGGTACAGATTCAGGAGGGTTTCACGGTCCAAGTCCATAATTCTCCTCACGTGGGGGGGCTGGGTTGCCCCAATACTAGCATCGGCCAACCTGATGTCAATAGCTACTGATCTTCTTCGCTTTTCCACTTGACGTAGTTGTAGATGGTCTCCCCCAGGGCGGCGGCCAGCAGCAGAGAGAACCAGAAAGCTCCAGGCAGGCCAAACCAGTTGATTAACCAGCCCACCAAAGTGAAGGGCAGAAATAAAAGACCGCGATAAAATTTTCTCCTTGGTGAGAGCCTCCAGTAGATCAACTGAAACCCCCGATCGATGACCGGCCACCGGCTAACTCTGGACCCGCAGTTCCAGCAGAATCGTTCGCCCTCGGTCAACTGGTTGCCGCATTTTACGCAATTCATGTACCCTCAGTAACCTAAGCGAGTGAGCCGTAGGGCCGCGACATCGACTGACCCGCTGCTAAGAACGCCGCCGCCGGCTCATGCCGGCGGCGAAAGGGTCACCCAGACTGTCTCACTGTCGCCTGGAACGATCAGGTCAGCGGCGCTGCCTTCCCTAACTGCTATCTCCAGGTAGCCGTTGCTGCCCAGTATAGCCAGAGGCTGTCGCGGGATTGTTTCATTACCGTCCTGGAAAGTGCGGCTCAATCCCTTTATGCGGTAGCCCTTCACCTCAACCTGCACCGCGCCGCCACCCTTCAGCATCGACTCTGGGATGTTGGTGATCAAGTTGCCGAAGTGGTCGGCGTAGAGGACCTGCCCGATTATTCGCGGCCCGTCCACGGTCGGTTTCGGCGTCGGCAGCCAGACCAGTTCGGTCAGCGGCTCCCCAACGGATGCTGGGTCAATCCCCAGGGACAGATGGGCGGCCACCGGAGCAAATATGTCCCGCCCGTGGAAAGTGCTGCTCACCGGATGACGCCAATAGTCAGAGTTGGTCAACTGGTAGGCGGTGCATCGCGGTGGTACCGGCGCCAGGTCTAACCCCTCGGGAGTTGAACCCTGGTAGTCGGCCAGGACGCCGCTGAGTACACCGTTGTCGGGAGCGAGAAAGGCGGCGTCGGGAGTAATGAGCAGGATTGCCTTGCGGTCGGTGCCGACCCCGGGATCGACTACCACCAGGTGAATGGATTCCTTGGGAAAGAATTTATGGTTGGTCCCCAGCAGGAACAGGGCTTGTTGGAGGTTTTGGGGCTGAATCTGGTGAGTCAGATCGATGATCGAGGCGCGGGGATTGATGCTCAGGATCACTCCCTTCATCACGCCCACATAAGGGTCGGAGAGGCCAAAATCGGTGGTGAGGACTAGGAGGCGATCTACGGTCATTACACCGTCACCATGGGACTTAAGCGACTATCAATAGCAACTGTCAGGCGAAGCGAACGCTGATAATTGATACCAACACGAATATCGCCGACAGGA
>JACZRM010000248.1 GCA_022576105.1 Chloroflexota bacterium
AGCAAACGAGCTAACTCATCAACCGCCGGCTCCAGATCTTTGCCAATAGTGGTGAGCGCGGCCAGCAGCAGGTTCCCCAGGCTGTGACCGTTGAGACTGCTCTCCCGCCCAAACCGAAAGTCCAGCAGTTCTCGTAACGACCGGTTTGATTCTCCGTCTTCGCTGAGGCCCAGCAGGCACTGCCTGAGGTCCCCCAAGGGAGGATAGCCAAACTCAGCCTGCAGCAGGCCGGAGCTGCCCCCGCTGTCAAACATGGTGACCACGGCGGATAGCTGCGATGTGTGGTGCTTCAGGCCGCGCAGAACCGTCGAGGTCCCACTGCCGCCACCAATTACTACTATCTTCAATTCTCTTGGATGATCCAACATATGTTTATTCTCAAACTCTTATGAAGTCGTTTGTTACCGGTAGATTTCGGGATAATTAGGGGTGGTGTCAGCTAAGCCAACTTGGCCGCCAGAACTCGCTTCAACGTGCGGGGTAAACTGCCCCACAACGACTTGGGGGGTACCAGGAACCTGCCGATCCAATTTGCCTTTGCGCCAAATTTTTCTGGCCCGCTGAGACCCATTAGCAGCGCCAACAGCAGGTATTCAATTTGGTGGCCGCTGCCAAATATGCGCTTTGCCAACCGCTTGACTACCCAGTTTCGGCACCATCCGGCTTCGGAATGGATCGCACCGAATAAACTCGATGGTATATCCGCGCCCAGCAGTTCCCGGGACAGGCGGCAGCTATAGTACAGCGACGAATCCAGCGCCGATCGCCTCACCCTGGAACCCAGCGTGTCCCAATTCACTTCCCTTTTGGCGGCAATCTCGGAGATGTCCCGCAAGGGTTTCAGTTCCGGGCATCCGTACCAAACTCCCAGCGTGAAATCCAGCGCAAGATGCAGGATTTCATCCTCCGGTGAGGGAACCAGCGCGGGCACGCCCCCCAATTCCACCCGGGAAGCCCGGTCCCAAAGGCCCTGGTAGTCCGTCTCCACCAGATAAGGGTACCGGCCCAATTGCCAGTAAAGGTCAATGCTCAGGTAATTTGGGTCCTGGTGAAAGTATTGCCGGGCCGACCTGTATCTCAAATCGGCTTCGCTGGGGGCGGCGATTGCTTGGCCTTTATAATTAAACCGATACCCCAGGTCTACCAGCACCTGATGGGCCGGCTGCAGGTCTCGATTCCGGACCAGAATGTCCAAGTCAGCGAAGGGCCGTAGGCCCGGGTCGTCATATACCTGAGTGGCCAGGGCAGCGCCTTTCAGCACCAGCGGATCAATACCTTCCGCGTCAAGTCCTTGCAGCACCTGGGCCAACTGCAGGTAAGCCAGGGCATTGCGCCGGCAAGTCAGGCCATACATATACTCAAGTCTCTGGAGCGTGGGCCCTTGAACAGTCCCGGCGTTTGCCTGAGACAATGTGCGGTAGGCCAAGGGAGCCAGGTCCTCGCGGTAAGCCAATTCGGCCAGGTAAGCCTGGTCCAGATCCCGATCAAAGTGCTCAGCACCGGCCCGTAGCCGGGCCACCGAATCGATGCTCACCAGTTCCAGGAGGGCCTGCTCGGTCTTTTGCCGGTTGGCCATTTTCTGGTTGGTTCTTTCCCGGTTGGTTCTCCCCCGGGAAGCAGCGCCAAGCAAAGGGCGGAGCATTCTGGAACACAGCTGTCGGGGCGGCATCGATGCCACGCTCAATCCCGGTTTTCCAGCAGGCCGTTAACCAGCGACACCGAAGCGGCCAGATCAGCGCTCTTGAGGGAGAAGCTCTGGGCTTGATTCACCAGCTCGGCGATCAGGTGGAACCCCTTGCTGCCCAAGTTGGGTAGGTTTATTGAGTTGGCCACCAACTGGGTCAGGGCTTGTCCGGCAGTCAGAGGCCGCAACGCAGCGTCGCTCGGAGCGCAGCGGGTAGGGAAGATTATGTATCGAATGGGGACCGGCTTATCAGCTACAACCGCACCCAGGTCTTCGGGATGGACGTACCATACCGAATCTTGAACATCGGATTCCGGGCCAAACCAGAGATTCTCAGGTCCAAATAGGTTCGGGAAGTTTGATCTGTTCTTGATGCTCACCGGCTTGGGAAAAGAACGCAGTTCCCCAGACTGAGAGTCGACCACGGCAATCTCATCAGAGAAATATTCGTAGCCACTCTCCAGCAGAGCCAGCGTCAGGCTGCTCTTCCCACTGCCCGACTCCCCGGGGATGACAATGCCAGCGCCGTCTTTGGCAACGCTTCCTGAATGCAACAGCAAATGACTGGTTACATGATCGGCCAGCATATGGTCCAGCTCGCACTCCAAAAATCGGAAAAGTTGCCATTCGTGGTGAGTTCGGCCTACCTGGTACCCGTCCATATAAAGAAAATGGAAAGGCCTCATCGTGGATGTCTTGGCAGGCGGGGCCACCACCAGGGACAGAGTCACATCAGGGAGCCTGCCGTTATCCTCGCATACGGGAAATGATCGCAGCAGGCCGGCCAAGCGGCCCGCGAACTGGGAACAAGTGGTGCGGACATCGACCTGCTGACCCAAGATGTCGTAAGAGGTGCAGGACACCCACTCCTGGGCGTCTAGCCTCTCCTGTCAACGACTCTTGGCCGCTGGGATCACAAGGCGCGTTGAATTAACTGACAACATTATCTGCTCAATAAGAATGGAATTTCGTAAATGGCAATTTTGCGCGGCCAGCCATTAGCCAGTTTTTGGCGCCCGGAATCTACACCATCTTAGAGAAGGGGCGTGCGGGGCCCTTCAAACCCAAACCTAGTTTCTTGCCAGCTTGAAGCGCCCGCTATTTCTAAATTGGTAGACGTAAACCTACCTACGTCTAATTTACCGGCCTACATAAAGCGTGAGTAGTACCCGGTTCCCTAAATATCGTCAAGACAGTCGCCGTTGTTATTCAAATCATCCAGCATTATATTGCTTAGCAGGGGCGATAACGGGGCGCCTTGGACGGTCTCTTCTGTGCGTGGCATGACCACGCCGTCCTCCATAATGCCAGCTTGAAGGTATCGTCGAATGAGCTTGAGCACTTGCTTGTCCTCAATTTTCCGCGCTATCCGAACCATGAGCATGTCATGGTTGACTCGGTCGAAAAATTTTTCCAAGTCAATATTGACGACCCATGTATGGCCTGCTGAAATGTGCTCTACAGCGCATCTTAATGTATCGTGAGCATTCCTTCCCGGTCTGAATCCGAAACTATTATCGGAAAACCCTTCCTGCCAAAGTTCAATATGGCCCCCAGGATCAGGTTTGCGGTCGGAAAAGCCATCCAGCCAAAACCCGGCATGAGCGA
>JACZRM010000249.1 GCA_022576105.1 Chloroflexota bacterium
CAAGAGAAGACAGGAAACAATACTTCATAGTGCTTAACCTATTAAATTCATTTGACCTGGAATAGAAGGGTAAAACTGCATTATAGGGCTAGGAAGTCGAAATAATATCACACCAGGTCTGGTAATAGGACGGATCAAAAATACTGCCAACATCAAGATGATTAGCATCATCAGTAGGTTTACCCAAGCCAGCGTCATTTCCCAGGACCGCTGTGGACCCAGTTTTGGTTCCCCCTAGTCGGGTTCATGCCTGCTAAAGAACTATCCTCTGCCATTCGGAGGAAGAATAAAAGGAAGGTAATGTGACCCTGTTCGTTGACGTGGACGACACGCTGATCATCTATGACCTACCCCCTCCGAATCCTTATGGCTATTTCCAAGGAACCCCCTGGCGTATCAATCAGCAATTGTTAGATGGGGTCCACCAGTTTCACGCAGACAACCCAGAAACCCCGATAATAATCTGGTCCGGAGGCGGCAGAGAATATGGCGAGATGTGGATTGTCCGATTGGGTCTCAGTGGATTTGCGGAGGGAATGCTGAAAGATTGGCAGTCCCTCTCCCTGATTCAGGAGGGAGACATTGTGGTCGATGATCTGGATGAGTCCTGGCGAACTCACTCCCCAGACCAGTGGCCGTCGTGACGCTGGCAATAACCCGAGGTCGGGGCAAGGGCTTAAACGTCGCCGACCGCTACAAATCCATTTCTCCGCCCTTTAATAGCCAGGGACTGCCCTTCGTTATACCAAGGGATTTACCGCTTTCAGCTATCCTGCCGAGGTTGATAACCAGTTCGGTATAGGTATCGCCCAGCACCTCCGGAAAAGAAACAACTAAAACATCAGCGTCTGCCCCGAGGGCTTTTTCGAGCCCGTCCCACTTGTCCAATAAATAGATGAATCGCTCCGGGTCTGGCTCTGGCTCCGGCACTTCGCGGGCATAGAGCACCGCTTTCTTCTTCTCGGGGTTGGTCAATGGACCTCCTCTGCGGTGCAGGGTCTTTCGATTATCTAATGCATGCCCCCACCAAAGCCAGGGCCTCTGAGGGGTGAGCAGCGTGACGTCGGAGCGCCGCCGCAATGTTTGGTTTACCTGCCAGCCGGAGTAGGCTGATGGTCATGTTGCGAAGGGCCGCCATTACCTGGGGCGCCGCCCCACAGCGTACCTGACAACGGTCTTCGTCAAAGGTCACATCTCGGACCCAATGTACCCGATTCTCGATCCCCCAATGTCCTCGCCATAGAGCCAGCAGTTGCTGGGGATTGGCCTGCTGGGGCGATAGGCTGGTGACCGCGTAGGCCACCTCTTGGCTGGTTCGCCCCTTGCGGGTGATGGTGCGCTCCAGCCGGCAGGTTTGGGCTAAGTGAGGCCAGTCACTGTAGCCCACCAGGATGTCAGAGACCCACAGCCGCCGCTTTTCTATTCTGCCTCCGTGCTTGTTAACCTGGGCTGCCTGGGCGGGACAATCGGGTTCACCCTCCCAGATGGTCGCAATATCCTGCTTCAAGGTGGGCTGGTTGTCCTTCACCGCGAGAAAGTAATGCCCCCTTTTTCCACAACTTGCCGGCACACTTTCCTTTGAGTGAACTGGGCATCACCGGTGATGACCCGACCCCGCAGGTCCAACTGGTCCAAGAGCCCGGCTATAGCTCCCAGTTCATTCTCTTTCTCTCTCACTGCCTGCTGCCCCACCACAATGCCCGACTGGTGCGCGTAGGCCGCAACCAAATGAACACCAGGCAACTCCTCGCCGTGGATACCCCGGAGAGTCTTCCCGTCCACCGATATTCCCTCTGGGCCCTGCAAGCCCTGTTGTTGCAGCCAACCTCCCAAGGCCCCTTCGAACCTCTCTCGGTCTAACCGGCTAAAAACCCGATGCAGGGTAGACACGCAGGGAGTAAGATCCCGAGTAAAACCAAGGGCCTGGGCCATCTCCCTGTCCTGGTCCCGGCCCCACTGACTGATGGCATACAAGCTGCGGGCACCACACAACATCGCGCATACCGCTAATGCCAGGATAGCGCCCATTGGATGACGCCGCCCGTGGGCGCTGCGGGGGTCCGGCACGCGGCTTAAAACTTCCATTAAAGATTGGGCTGCCTTCTCTCTTTTTTCCTTCACCATTCGCTATCCCCTCCCTAAAGATAGCTTCATTTTAGACTTTTTCTTAAACTTTATCTAATAATCGAAAGACCCTGGCCTGGCTGGGTTCGAGTTGGATGAGGTTAGGGTGCCGGCGCGTGGGAGAGAGATGGGTAAGGGAGGTGGACACCATATTATTTGGATTGCAATGCGGGTTTGATGACAGGTCCAGATTTTAGACGGTGCTACGCGCAGAGCAGCGGATATCAGGCCGTATTAATCGAACAACGCTGCTAGACCGACGGCTGGTCTGGTGAAGAAAAGTGAGGCAGGTCCAACGGTAGCAGAGGTTGAACGCGCGATTGGTTTGGTAGGCGAAGTGGACCTACAGGATTCCAAGATGATGAAGAGATTCGTCAATTTGATCCGTGCGCTCCGAACTACCCAGGAGTTCCAAATGCGCTACCGGTCCAAGGCTCCGGGGAGGCCGTGGGTTTACATGGCAACATTGGCCGGGTTTCCCGATCCTGATAAAGTACAAGCAATCAGGGATAGTGATGAGTGGGACGGGGCCATATCCATAGCGGCTACCCAGCCTACCTGGCGGATAGTTTGGAGGTTCGATTGAGAAGGAAACCATCTCGCCCTGCAGTTGCCCTTATCAAGACCGAGGGCCTGGACGAAGTCTCCCGTACGCGTATTACGCGTGAGGCCCAAACTATAGGTGGACTATCATTAGCCGACGGCGACGTGATCAGCATGGGCCGGACCGAATTCACCATGATGGCCCCAGTGAAGTAATGCCAACGATCACCTTGGCAGCTAAGACCGATGTGGGCCTGGTGCGCCAGAACAACGAGGACTCATTCGTTGCCCTGGGAGGGGAGAAATCCCCTCCAGGGCTGGACGCTCTGTTGGTGGTGGCCGACGGCATGGGCGGCCACGCAGCGGGTGAGGTGGCCAGTAGGATGGCCGTAGAAGGTGTGGTCCGCATGATGGACGTAGACGGTACCTCCTACTGGAAGTTGCTGGAAGAGGTGAACCGTGAGATTCATCAGGCCGGCGAAGATTCCGACAAGGCCGGCATGGGCACCACCTGCACCGTAGCGGCCATTTCCGGCGGCACATTGTACCTGGCTCACGTGGGGGACAGCCCCTCCAAGAGTAGAGAGTAGGGTGAATAGCGATGAGAGTCGCTTGAGGA
>JACZRM010000250.1:0-1733 GCA_022576105.1 Chloroflexota bacterium
GTGGCTGGCGCAGTCGCTGTCCCTTACTTAAATGCCGGAATTACGTGCTTGCCGAATAGCTCGATGGACTTCATTACCTGGGAGTGTTCCACGGTTTCGGTGGCCATCAGAAACTGCATCTGGTCGACGCCGGTGGCCTCGTGCATTTTGATGGCGGTGATACAGCTCTGGGGGTCTCCAGCTATGATCACTCCCCGGTCCACCAGGGTATCCGGGTCCATCTCCTCCCAGATTTTGTGGGCCAGGGCGCTGCCGCCGGATAGGTCGAACTGGGTGGCCGTCCCCTCCGAGGATTCCTTCACGTCTATATAGCGGGAGAAGTTCTGGACCAGGTGCTCGGGAATGCCTCCCCACTGCTCCAGCAGCCGCTGGTAAACGTCGGTCAGGTCTTGAACGTAGGGCCGCCCCGGAGCGAAGAAGCTCTTCAATGACCGGGAGCATAGATCACGGGCAGCGGCGTCATCCTCCCCACAGTAGCCGAAGCAGGAGCTGAGCCACTGGTTATTCACGACGGCTCCCACCGGTTGCGCAGTTTTGATAGTTTCGCGATATTGCTGGATGTGAGGCTCCAGCACCGAGGGTGCGCTGATACCCGGGGCCATGACGCCAATGCCCTTCTCCGCCGCTATCTGATAGGTGGCGGGTTGCAGCGCGGCGACCCAGATGGGCGGATGGGGTTTCTGGTAGGGCTTGGGCAACACCTGACGGGGCGGCACGTTCCAGAACTTCCCTTCCCACTCAAAGGTGTCCGACTCCCAGATCTTGGGGATCATGGTCAGGGATTCCTCCCACATCTCCCGGGTATCGCGTGGGTCAATGCCCATGCCCGTCTGCTCGTAGGGAGCGGAACGCCCGGTGCCGAAGTCCACCCGCCCGTGGGATAGCTGGTCCACCATCGCGACCCGCTCGGCCACCCGCACCGGGTGGTGGTAGGGCAGGACTACCACGCCAAACCCCAGCCGGATGCGCTTGGTCAGCCGGCTAAGGGCGCCGAACATCACCTCCGGGCAGGGAGAGGAGGAGAAGGTGGTGAGGAAATGGTGCTCCACGAACCAAACATAGTCGAACCCCATCTCATCAGCCAGAATGCACTGCTCAAGGGTTTCCTCGACCACCGCTTGGTCGTCCAGGGTTGGGCGCTGCATCTCGTAAGCCAGACCGAACTGCATGGTTTAACTCCTAAAATTCGGGTTATTTTGGGGCACGGGTGAATTAGTGGGCTCGAATTCGTGGGCTATTGTAGCCGCAGTTAACTAGGCGAGGCAATGCGCCGGGGTTGACTACCGGCAAGTGCCCTCAACTTCCCATCGGGCCGACTGGGCTCAGCCTTCGATCCGATTTAACCCCATGGGCCAAGTTCAAGAATCAAAAACCTTGCCTTTGGCGCAGGCACAGCCGCACTAAATGAAGCTCTTCGTAAGAATACTCCTCACCGAGTAACTCTCGGACCGGGGCCAGGAAATGGTTATCGGTTTGTTTAAATGCCTCCTCAATCCTTGCGAAACGGATTGGCGAGGGCATCAAATGATCAAATTCCAACCTCTCCCCGGCCAGCACCAGCCGCTCCAGATGATTGAAGATGGTGTTGGTAGCTAGTCCGCGGCGGCCGGCAATTTCACTGATGGGCAATTTCTGCAAGAACAGCTTCTTGGTCTCTTCGTAAGTTGACCCCGGTTTTGGTAATGAGACAGCTTTCTCCTCTGGGCGTGGATGATTCGATCGCTCGGGTTTCT
>JACZRM010000250.1:1743-3285 GCA_022576105.1 Chloroflexota bacterium
GGGGTTGACCGGGCGGGTGCTCGCCAGGCGGGTTTCTGCCTGCGGCGTGAGGGCCTGGGTCGCTCTGTAAGCCCGTGCTCCTGGGTGTAGTGGCGGATCAGAGCTAAGAACTCCTCGCCATACTCCTCCAGTTTTACTGTGCCCACTCCGTTGATGCGAGCGAAGCTTTCCAGTCTCTGGGGCAGATAGTGGGCCATTTCCTGAAGGGAGGCATCACTGAATACCATGTAGGGTGGGACACCCTTTTTGCCGGCCATCCTTTTCCGCAAATCCCGCGCCCTTTCAAAAAGGTCTGCCTCGAATTCCAGAGTCGAAGCAACGGTGGCGGGGGTGACCTCGATGGCATCCTTCGGTTTGGCGAGAGTCAAACTCTCCCGGCGCTGGAGAAAAAGCCGTCCAGCCTCGGTTACGGCAAAGGTTGGATACTGCCCCTCATTTTTCGCCAGGAGTCCTTTTGCCAGCAACAGCCCCATTATCTGCTTCAGTGAATCGCCGGAATAATCCGGCGCTATGCCATAAACACTCAGTTGGTCGTGTCCCAAAGCGAGAACCCGCGCGGTGCTGGTCCCTCGCAGGACTCCGCTGATATGACCCGCCCCGAACCGCTGGCCGGTACGAATAACCGTTGAGATAATTTTTTGCGAGATTTCGGTGGCGTCGAATTCCTCTTTAGGCGTGAGACAAACATCGCATCCGCCGCAGCTTGCCTCTTCCCAACTCTCCCCAAAATACTCCAGCAGGAACTTACGCCGGCAGGTTGGAAGCTCGCAGAAATCTACCATCTGATCCAGCTTTTGCCGAGCGTTTTGCCTTTCTAAGTCGTCCTCAATTTTGTTAATGAAAAAATCCTGCTTTATCCTGTCTCCGTAGGAATAGAAGAGGACACACTCAGCCGGGAGACCGTCACGACCGGCCCGGCCCGTCTCTTGATAATATCCTTCGAGGGATTTGGGCAGAGCGTAGTGCACCACCAGGCGGATGTCGGGCTTGTCAATGCCCATTCCGAAAGCGATGGTAGCGACTATGATTGGCACTTGATCGTGGATAAATTTTTCCTGCGTCTCCTTGCGCAGGGAGTTGTCCAGCCCGGCATGGTAGGGCAGCGCGCTCAGGCCTTGGGCGTTCAGGTCAGCGGCCAAGCCTTCCGTGTCGCTCCGAGAAAAGCAGTAGATGATCACAGGCGCATTCTCGTGTCTTTTTAGAAGGGCGAGTAGACTGCTAAATGCTTTCCTTTTCGGTTGAATCAGGTAGGTGAGATTGGCTCGGTTGAAGCTGGCAAGAAAGGTGTGTGACTGCTCAAGTCCAAGCTGAACGATAATATCTTCGCGAACTTTTGTGGTGGCCGTTGCGGTGAGGGAGATGACCGGCACCGCCGGAAAATCACCCCGCAGAATCTTCAGATTGCGGTATTCGGGACGGAACTCGTGGCCCCATTCCGAGATACAGTGGGCTTCATCGATAGCAATGAGGCTAACCGGGAGGGTGCGCAGGAAATTTTGGAATCTTGGCAGGGCGAGACGCTCCGGCGCCAGGTAGAGAATC
>JACZRM010000251.1 GCA_022576105.1 Chloroflexota bacterium
TGAGTCAATAGTGAACGCCATAAAGAGACTCGGGTTGCAGGGGCAGGTAGTTGAGTTGACCACGGTGCCGCACGCTTTCCTGCGTGATGTGCCGTTGGTGGAGGGGGAGTGGATCGATGCCTACGTGGTGGCTTTGGCGGAGTGGGGGGCTAGGTTGATACAGAAGGGATACGTGTTGGAGGAACCGCACGATGTGCATCCCTTTGCCTGTTACCAGGTTGTAGATCCGGAGGATGGGTCAGAGGTGGGCATTGAAATACGCAAAAGGCTCTGGGCGCAGACCAAGAAGCATCTGGCTGGATTTTCTGGTCAGACCAAGGAGATTGGTGGTCAACTATTCTTGAGCTGGACGGACTACCTCAAGTGGCGAGGCCGACGTGCTAAGGGAGTCCTGACAACAGGGTTGCATCAAGGGTTGGTAATATCCGAATGGAACCGGTGGTTAGCAACGGAAGTGAACTCAGTTCTGGACGATGTTGAAGTCGGTGGGCTTGATTGCCACGCCGATGGATACCACTACCAGACCTACTCTGATGTCGCTGATCTGGCGGGGGAATTGCGTAGACGTGAGAAACTGCTGGCGTCCCTAAGCGCCGGAAAGTCCGGTAACAACGGAGACTCGCGACTCAGGACCAAGACGGAAACTTGGGTGGAGATGGCCGAAGATTACCTGGGGGAGTTGTATACTCTCCAATTGGATTTTGACTCCATCAGCCAGCATTATTTCGATGGCCAGATGGGCTTGTTCCCAGCAAGCACCTACGCACTTTCTCAGTTGGTGGAACATGCCGAGAAGCTGGTCAACACCTACAACCGGGACATGGCTGCTGACCTTGAACTGCTGGACCTTGCAGTTGCAGGGGGTAATGCCCAGGGATCGGAAACCCGACACACAATCGATCTATCGAATCTTCACGGAAAAACGCAAGAAGCGAGCACTTATCAGGCCGCCTACCTGGTGGACATGGCCAAGGCCGAGGCGCTGGACATGATGGGAGAGACGGAGAAGGCGGTCCAAGTAGTTGATAAGCATATCTAAAGCCGGCATCGGCTTTGCTTGGCGCTACGATTGCTGGTCGGAATCTCACTCAATGTGTGGGCGGAGGTTGTGCCACTGTGTGTTCTGCTCAAACGTATTCCCCAATCGGCACAGCAACGGTTCGGCAAGGTGCTTCCCCACGAACTGGATGCTGAGGGGCAATCCGTCGCTGGTCTGACCACAAGGCAAAGATATGGTAGGAGCGCCGCTGAAATCAAATGGCACCGTGAATCGGCCCCAATCGGGGAGGCCCTGTAAGAATTTCGCCCCGTACATTTCCTCCAGAGTAATGGGGAAGGGAGGAGTTGTCATAGTGGGACAACCGATTACGTCAATATTCTCGAAGACGTTGCTCAAGAGGCCGCGGCAGGCTAAGCGAACGTTATTAGCCTTGGCATATCCGGCCCCGGTGACCGCCGCGCCAGTATCCAGCCAGGCTTGGAACCACGGGCCATAGTCGTCGCGACGTGAAGGGTAAGTCGCCTCGTGGGCAGCCACCGCCTCCGAAGCGCAAAGAACTGACCATGCCTCCAGGTAGCCACCGGTATCGGGCATCTTTATCGGTACTATCACGGCGCCCAGACCTTCCAGCACCCTGATTCCCGCCAACACACTTTCCACCAACTGGGGGTCAGTATTTCCAGAGATGTATTCTTCGTCCAGGCCGATTCGGACACCGCGGACACCTTGGTCGATTCCCTCCAACATGTCGGGCACCGGAGCGGGCAAAGACGTGGGGTCGTTGGGGTCCAGCCCGGCTATGGCCTGAAGTATGATTCCGGCGTCGGCTGCGCTACGAGTCATGGGACCAATATGGTCCAAGGATTCGGCCAATGCGAGCACCCCATAGCGGCTAACCCTCCCCCAAGTAGGCTTGATTCCCACTATGCCGCAGGCAGCAGAAGGGAATCTGATGGACCCGCCGGTATCGCTGCCCAACGACCCGTAGCACAGCCCGGCTGACGTGGCCACGCCAGAGCCGCTGGAAGAGGCCCCGCTCCAGAGGTCGGCTCCCCAGGGATTTACCGGCACCTGAAACTCGGGATTGTAACCAGCCATGGCGCCCTCGGTCAGGTTGAGTTTGCCCAGGATGATCGCACCGGCTGCGTTCAGCTTTTGCACCACCGTGCAGTCAAAATCCGGGACATGGCCAATCAAAGCTTTGGTGGCGCCCATCGTGGCAACGCCCTTCGTGTAACACAAGTCCTTGACGGCGACAGGCACGCCGTGGAGTGGGCCTAGATAGTTTCCGGCGCCAATAGCCCGCTCCGCAGCTTGGGCTGATGCCCTAGCCTGCTCGGACATTATCGTAGCGTAGCTCTTATACTGGGGATCCTGTTCCCGGATGCGGGTCAGCATCGACTCCGTCACTTCTACGGGCGACAGCGCTTTCGACTTAATGAGGGCCGCCAATTCGGTGATCGTTTTGAAGTGCAGCGGCGCCTCGATCATTGGTAGTCTCCTCCTGCCATGGTTTGAGTCTGTGATGCGGTTGGCGTGTGGGAACCTTGTTACAGTGAAAGGGTACGCAAGCTGTAGGGTCGCCGGACCAGAGAATTATGGCGTTGGATTCGGTCTGGACGGTAAACTGGCGATTTTTGATGGGATGTTAGCTTAGGGTGGATGCCTTGCCTATCGAACGATTGAGAAGAAGTCTGACCACTGACAATATGCGCGAAGAGTGTCCGGCAATTCTCGCCGATGAAGCTGCCGGAGGTTGCGGACGAGTTGGCCGGGTTGGTGCCGACGGCGGTTCAGCCGTAGGTGAGGATCTCCAGGCGGTGGCCATTTGGGTCTCCGAAGTAAACTGACAGGGTCTCGCCCTTTGCGCCAGTGCTTATGCCCGGACCACGCATGTTGGTTTTGTCCCTGGGGCCGTCGCCGAACGGAATACCAGCATCCTTGATGGCCTGAAAGGATCGGTCGAAATGGGCGCGGTCCAAGGCGAAAGCATAATGAATGCCCGGGTCAGGAATTTCATCAAAGCGTTAGGCCAGGCCAGCAAGTCCGAAAAAATTAATATCATTATGCCGAGAGAGCAATTTGATGAAATCTGCAACCTCAAGAGGAAAGCTAACTTTAATTCCAAGTCCGCCAATGAAGCCAGGTCCGCTATTAGCCTTATAGAAAAGTTACAGATGAGTGGGGCCTCAATAGAACTCGCGGACATGGGCATTGAGGCAAAAGAGAAAGCCTACGCGGATCCGGTTCTAATCAAGCTATTTGATAAATATGCT
>JACZRM010000024.1 GCA_022576105.1 Chloroflexota bacterium
CCTACTATACCAGCCCCCAGCATCCAGAAAATTTCAGGAGTTGTATATGTTTGAATTCGTCCATCATGTGCGCATCCTGGTCCATAACGCCGACGATATGGTCCAGTACATGGCAGAAAACTTCGGCATGTCGCCGCAGAAAGTGCAGGTCTATGAAGGCCGTGGGATGAAGAACGCCATCTACAAAGTTGGGCAGACCAATTTGGAATTTACCGAGCCATTGGACCCGGCTTCCAAGATGGGGGAGTTCCTGAAGCGAGAAGGCCCAGGCGTCTACCATATTGCCTTTGGCGTAGACAACATCGTCGAAGCCGCCCGGGGGTTGGCCGCCAAGGGCAACAAGATGAGGGGAGAGAATGGTCTCACCCAGAGCGCCGAAGGCTACATGACCGCCAATATTGACCCGGATAGCGCGCTGGGATTTCCTTTTCAAATTGCCGAAGGTTAGCCATTGGCCGGGCCTGGCATGGCTTGGTCGGCAGCTCACCAGAATGCGTTCCCCGGCGCCATCTGACTCAATTCTGCAGGCTCAATCCACCGTCAGGCGGAATGAAATTCAACGCTGATCTGTACGCTTTCATGTTAGTATAGACCCGGGCTTCGCCCTGGTTTTGGCCGGCATTGGCCGCGATTCAGGAGGGCAGCCTTGACCCTTGCCGGCAAATGATTGCCCCGGATTTATTAGCTTGACGAGGTACGCCGCCGATGGTTTTGCCGTTGGTTAAAGACCGAATATCTCAAATGGTCGCCCAGGCCATTGAGCGAGCGCGCCAGGAGGGCGTTGTTCACCTGGAAACGACGCCGCAAATCCTGGTGGAACGTCCGTCCAAACCGGAGAACGGGGATTTTGCCACCAGCTTGCCGCTGCGCCTGGCTCGGGCAACGCGCATCAACCCGCTGCAGCTGGCTGAAATGCTGGTGGAGCGTATGCCCTCCAGCGAGGAGGTAAACCGCGTCGAGGCGGCGCACCCTGGATTCGTCAATTTCTATCTGGAACCACAGTGGATGCAGCGGCAAGTTGAGACTGTACGCGCGGCCGGGGCGGACTACGGTCGGGTCGACGTGGGTCGTCGGCGGCGGGTCATGGTAGAGTTCGTCAGCGTCAATCCCACCGGCCCGGTGCACGTGGGACACGCCCGGGGGGCGGTGCTGGGCAGCACCCTGGCCAACATTCTGTCGGCTGCCGGCTATGAAGTTGTTCGGGAGTATTACATCAACGATGCCGGAAACCAGATGGAAGCTTTCTATCGCTCAGTTTACGTCCGATACCAACAAGCTTTGGGTTACGAGGCGGAATTACCGGCCAATGGTTATCAAGGTGAGTACATCGTAGACTTGGCCAAGGAGATCATCCAGGCCGAAGGAACCCGCTTCCTGGGAATGGCGGAGGCGCAGGCCGTCAGGGAGATAGGCGACCTGGGTCGTGAAAAGATGATTGTCAACATTCGCGAGGACCTGGACCGCATCGGAGTAACCTTCGATAACTGGTTCACTGAGCGGTCGTTGTACCAGAGCCAGGAATACGACCGTACTATGGACATTCTCAGAGACAAGAATTTCCTCTCCGAGCGGGAAGGTGCGCTTTGGTTCAACTCCAGCCTGTTGGGTGATGAGAAGGATAACGTGGTGGTACGCTCCACCGGCGAACCCACTTACTTCGCATCGGACATCGCCTACCATCACAACAAGTTCCTGGAACGCAAATTCGACCAGGTGATCAACATTTGGGGCGCCGACCACCAGGGACATGTGCCCCGAATGAAGGCCGCCGTGGCAGCCCTTGGGGTCGATCCCGACGCCCTGACCGTGCTGATTTCTCAGCTGGTAACGCTAAAGCGAGGGGATCAGGTTGAGCGCCAGTCTAAGCGGACCGGAGAATTCGTCACCCTTCGAGAGTTGGTAGACGAAGTGGGCAGCGATGCTTGCCGGTATTTCTTCCTGGAGCGGGCCGCCTCAACCCAGATGAATTTTGACCTGGAGTTGGCCAAGCAGGAGTCTTCGGAAAACCCGGTCTACTACGTTCAGTACGCTCATGCCCGAATCGCCAGCATCCTGAATCTGGCCCGCGAGAAAAACCTGGACTGGGCTGCGGGCGATGTGTCGCTCCTGAACGACCCCAACGAGCTGAACCTGATCCGAACCATGATCCGGCTGCCGGAGTTGGTGGAGCAGATGGCGGTTGACCTTGAGCCGCATCATCTGCCCCATTATGCTATGGAGTTGGCAAACACCTTCCACTATTTTTACGAAAACTGCCGGGTCGTTTCGGCTAATGCTGAGGACGCCGAGATTACCCTGGCCCGGCTGAAGCTGGTTGAAGCGGCTCAAATAGTCTTTCAGCGTGCCCTGGAGTTGATGGGCATGAGCGCCCCAGAGCATATGTAGCAAACTCCACTATGAGTGCTGCGGCGAGTCGTTCCCTTGAATTTGTATCCTGGTGGGTTTATCATAGGCAATGCCGGATAAAGCAAGTCGACTTATATTTCCAATCGGAATACAGTTTGCCTCTGGCCCCGCCGGCTAGGGACACCCCGTAGTTGCTTCTCTGGTGGATAATTACCCGGTGGCTTCAATCTTGCCATTGAGGGACAAAGCGTAAGCGAGTAGATGCAGATACTATTAAGAATTTCCAGGATGGCCTGGCGGTACAAGCACCGCCTAATATTGGCCTACCTCTCCTTCTTTGCCGCTATTGGGTTTTCCCTTCTTATTCCGCGTCTCTTCGGCGAGTCCATCGACAGATTAGTCCTATTTGAGGGCGGAGAAATAATTCCGCTCAACCCGGGCTTCCCCATCTTGCTGGCCTTGGCTTCCGCGCTGTTGGCGGCCAGCGTGATCCGAGGCTTATTCGACTTTGGACGTACTTACACCACAGACTCCCTGTCTCAGAAAGTCTGCTACGACCTGCGCAACCTTATTTACGACAAGCTCCAGCACATCAGCTTCGCTTACCACGACAAAGAACACACCGGCAACTTGATGTCCAAGGCCACTTCAGATGTCGAGGCAGTGCGGCGCTTCGTCAACATGGGGTTGGTACGTTCCCTGGAGGTGGTGGTCAGGACAATAGCTGTTACCACCATATTGGCGTTTCTAAACTGGGAATTGGCCTTAATCAGCCTGATATTCGTGCCCTTCCTGATACTCCGGTCAACGATGGTATTGGGGAAACTGCGCGCCATGTGGCTGCACGTCCAGGAAGTGAACGGGCAACTGATTACCGTTCTCCAGGAGAACCTGGTGGGCATTCATGTGGTAAAGGCCTTCGCCTCTGAGGAATACGAGAAGCAGAAGTACCAGACGAAAGCCCAGGAGTTGCGAGAAGAATATTACAAGTCAGAGCGCCTGCAGGGTGTCAACAGCGCCTGGATGACCCTCTACTTTACCTTCGCCCTGGGCCTGATTCTGTGGTATGGAGGATGGGAGGTAGTCCGGGGAGACCTGACCGCCGGAGAACTAACCCAGTTCGTGCTTTACATGAACCAGCTAACCTTTCCCATTCGGGCATCGGCTCAGATCATCAACAGCTTCTCCAGGGCCATCTCATCGGGGCGGCGCATCTTTGATGTTCTGGACGCCAAGTCGCCGGTCGAAGAGAAGTCCGATGCCAAAGACCTGGGCAGGGCCGACGGTTACGTACGCTTCAACAACGTTTCCTTCTCTTACGATGGCCGCATCCCCGCTTTGCAGCACGTAGACATTGACGCCTCTCCCGGCCAGATTACCGCGATTTTGGGCGCCCCGGGGAGCGGCAAGAGCACTATCGTCAATCTATTGCCTCGTTTCTACGATGCCACCGAAGGGGAAATAACGATTGACGGCAAGGATATTCGCGAGTTTACGCTGGAGTCTTTGCGGCGAAACATAGGCATTGTGCAGCAAGATATATTCCTCTTCAGCGCCACTATCAGAGATAACATTGCCTATGGAGTCACCAACGCTTCCCAGGAAGATGTGATCAATGCGGCCAAGATCGCCCAACTCCATGACCACATTATGAGCCTGCCTGATGGCTACGATACCTGGGTGGGGGAGCGGGGAGCTACCCTTTCGGGAGGGCAACGGCAGCGGTTGTCGATAGCGCGCACTGTGTTGGTCGACCCGCCGGTGTTGATTCTGGATGACTCGACCTCCAGCGTAGATGTGGAAACCGAGCGACTCATTCACCGGGCCATGGTCGATGTAATGAAGGGCCGTACCACTTTTATCATCGCCCACCGGCTCAGTACAGTACGCGAAGCCGATCTCATCATGGTGCTGCACAACGGAGAGATTGTAGAGCAGGGGACCCATTGGGGACTGATCTCTCAGGGCGGGATTTACCAGGACATTTACGAGCTGCAGTTGCGCCCCCAGGAAGAGATTATGCTGGATGCCGTTGTTAGCGGCGGCGACGACGGAGGAGACAGCTAGATGCACGGTCAAGGCGGCGGAGGGGGCGGTGGATTCGGCGGTATGATGGGCGGCATGCGCGGCCTTCATGCCGGCGGTATGCACGCTCCTACTACGGATAACCTAAGCGATGAGAGCAGGCTGGGCAGTGTGTATGACAACAAAGTGGTCATGCGCCTGTTTACCTATATATTTCCCTACAAGAAAGATGCCTTCCTCAGTTTAGCGGCGGTCCTGGTTTATACCGTTGCCAACGTATGCATTCCCCTCCTCATCATGGTCGGCATCAACTGGGGTGTCAACAGCGGAGAGGTATCGCGGCTCCACATGGTCGGCCTCCTTTTCCTGGTGGTGACTCTAGTCCATTTCGCCGGCAACTATCTACAGTTTGTCTTTATGGCCAGAGTTGGGCAGAGCATTCTATTCAATCTGCGCACCCAGATGTTCGGCCATCTCCAGGCCCTTTCCCCGTCCTTCTTTCACCGTACTCCGGTTGGCCGGATCATGTCCCGCAGTTCCAGCGATATCCATCAGCTTCAAGAACTCTTTGAAATGATGGTGATCAGCCTGGCGGACATTCTGAGCCTGGTGGGCATCGTCGCAGTGATGCTGTTCGTGGACTGGCAGTTGGCTTTGGTCAGCTTGAGCATTATACCGGTGCTCTTCTTCGTCCTTGGGTTCTGGCAAAAGTTCGCCCGGCGCTCTTTCATGCGTATTCGCCGCGCCATCGCAATGGTGAACGGCGAGTATAACCAGAACATTACCGGCGTCCGCGTGGTGCAGAGCTTGAACCGCCAGCAAGAAAACCTGCAGTACTTTGACGAGTTGAACTCTGAGCACCTAGCGGCAAACTTGCAGGCCAGCCGCTTTTCCGGAGGCCTTCAGCCGTTGGTGGAGATGTTAATTGGCGTGGGGCTGGGCTTTGGCGTAATTTTGATGGGCGGTCTGATGGCGCAACGAGGACAGATAGAGTGGGGAGTGCTGGTGGCCTTCGCTCTGTGGATGCAGCGCTTTTTCGAGCCGATCCGCCACCTGACCATGCAGTACAGTCAATTGCAGCGGGCAATGGCCGCCGGTGTGCGGATCTTCGAACTGCTGGATATTGAGCCAGAAGTTGCCGACGCCCCAGACGCCAAAGAAATGCCTCCGGTGCAAGGTGACATCAAGTTTGAGGGAGTTTACTTCCACTACGTCCCCGGTGTGGATGTGTTGCAGGACATCAATTTTCATGCCAAACCCGGTGAGAATGTTGCTTTGGTTGGCTCCACCGGCGCCGGTAAGAGCACCTTTGTTACATTGATCCACCGATTTGCTGATGTTACCAAAGGCCGAATTACCATCGACGGGCATGACCTGCGTGAAGTCAAGCGCCAGTCGCTGGTTAATCAGATGAGCATGGTGCTGCAAGAGCCCTACCTATTCTCTGGTACGGTGCGCGAGAATATTCGCTATAGCCACCCAGAGGCCAGCGAGGATGATGTGGTGGAGGCCGCCAAGACGGTGGGCGCCCACGACTTCATTATGGCCTTGGAGCAAGGCTATGACACCACTCTGGCAGAGCGCGGGGTGAATCTCAGTGTGGGCCAGCGGCAGTTGGTCAGCTTTGCCAGGGCGATTGTCGCCAATCCACGCATTCTGATACTGGATGAGGCCACCGCTAATATCGATACTCACACTGAAGTATTGATTCAGGAGGCGTTGAAACGAGTTCTTAAGGGACGCACTTCTATTGTCATTGCTCACCGCCTGTCAACCATCCGCAACGCCGACAAGATTGTAGTGCTGGACCACGGTCAGGTGGCGGAATCTGGCTCCCATGCCGAATTGTTGGCCAAAAAGGGAGTCTATGCCAAATTGTATGCCATCAACTACGGTCTCAGCCAAAATGGGGCTTCGGTTTCCGAGGATGGTGAGGTAATTCCGGTCCCGGCCGATAACGACTAGGTGGCTCAGGATGTGTGAACAAGACACCGTCCCGCTCGTGGTGAGCCTGTCGAACCACTATTTAGACATACTCTAAGTGCTTAGTTACCGCCACAGGCAGCCATTCCGACTGCGTCGGGCTCCCTTTTCGAGTTGAACCAACAGATCACGGTGTTGCCCGTCTCGGGTCCAGGCCCGACCTAAGCCCTCCCGTATCAGCGTCTCGGCGATGCTCTCCCCTCGCCACTGTCGAAAGTATCTCCGTCAATGATTCGTGTGACTCGAATGCTCCGGCAATCCTCGCAGCACAGGGAAGTCTTGCATCCGCCGCTGGTCAGTTCACCCAGCCAGTCGAAACGCAGTTGTACCGCTAAGGCAGCCAGTAATATCAGAATCGCCAACATCGTTGGCCAGGGCCGGCGAAACCAGCTACTGCTGCTCAACGAACTGCCGGATCACCTGGGCCAATTCATCGGGCTTGTGGTAGCCGATATCGTGGATGGTCTCCGGGATCCACCGCACGGTGCAATTGGCCATAACCTCTTCTGCCGCCGCCACCATGCGCTCCCTCATCTTGGCAAACTCACTACCGGCCCGCTCCGGCAATGGTCCAGCGGGAACGATCAGAGTTGGGCATAGAATGCGGGGCAGGACCATTGATGGTGGTTCGTCCCACATGGCCCGGAGCACCTGGGCGTGGTTATCCGGATGCAGGATGTCGCGCATCAGTCCTTGAGAATCTTCGTAGACCATGCTCAGCAGAGTTTGCTCCAGGTCGTCGCCCCAGGAGTCCTCCATTTGGGAGCGTACTCGACTCAAGAAATCCTCCTTGGTGCCCGACACGTCCCTAGGCCCAAACCTGGTCTTGAAGAGCTCCCACGAGGCGTCAGGAAGCAAATGCCCGTCCTGATAGCCGCCGTCGATCATCACCAGATGGCTCACCCGGTCCGGGAATCGGGCCGCCACATTGGAGGCAACGTGCCCTCCCCAAGAATGGCCCAGAACGATTGCTTGCTCGCTGCCCAGCTGGTCCAGGAGACCAATCGCGTCTGAGGCCAATGTCTGCCAGTCGTAGCCGCTGGTCGCCTGGGTGGTCTGGCCGTGGCCGCGCTGGTCCGGGGCGATCACTCGGTAGCTTTCCTTTAGCCGCCGGGCTACCCGCTGGTACCAATGCGCCGATGATGCCAGCCCGTGCAGCGCCAACACCAACGGGCCGTCGCCTCCCCAGTCCAGGTAGCGCAGAGTCAAATCCCCTACGGTGGCCCAATTATCAGTCGGCAATTTATCTGGTTGGTGGCGGTGCTCCAAGACGGTTTCCTTTATGACTTTGGCTGAGTGTGTGCAATCGTCGAGATTATATCATCCGCCATGAAGCACCGGGGGAGGTGGTCGATAATGGTCAGGGGCTGTATCAACGAGGGATTTCCAGCGGTCGAGAAAAATTGGACGCAATATGTAATTGTTGTAATATACACACAGCTTCATGCATCCAACTTCATGAGCCCAACCAGGATAAATATTGCTGCCACAGCGGGAGGCTGCAGTGGAATTTCAGTTTAGCAACGAAGACCAGGCCTTTCGCGGAGAATTGCGGGATTTTATCGAGCAGGAACGGCTGCCCCAGTGGGGCCGAAACGACAGCGGCTCTGATGATGCCAGTTGGGAACTGACCAAGCAGATGCGTCAAAAGCTGGCTGGCCGCGGTTGGCTTACCATGCACTGGCCCGAGGAATACGGCGGCGCCAGCGCTTCTCCGGTGCGCACGGCAATATTCAATGAAGAGATGTCCTACCATCGTGTGCCCGGTCGGGACAACTTTGGCGTGCGGATGATGGGAGCCACGTTGATGATCCACGGCACCGACGAACAAAAGCTGGCCCATCTGCCTTCGGTGGCCAGGGGTGAAGTGCAATGGTGTCAGGGCTACAGCGAACCCGAGTCAGGCTCGGATTTGGCTTCATTGAGCACCCGGGCGGTTAGGGACGGCGACGATTTTGTGATCAACGGCACAAAGATTTGGACGTCGATGGCCCATCGGGCGGACTGGATGATGGTGCTGGCCCGCAGCGACGTGGATGCACCGAAACATCGGGGAATCAGTTTCTTTCTGGTTGAGCTGAAGACTACGGGGGTTCAGGTGAAGCCCATCATCAATATGGCCGGACGCCACGAATTCAACGAAGTTCTATTCGACAACGTGCGGGTGCCGGCGACCAATATTGTGGGCGAGGAGAACCGGGGTTGGTACGTGGCGGTGACGCTGCTGGACTTTGAGCGGTCGGGCATCGACTACTCGGCCAACGCCCGCCGTCTGCTGGACGATGTCCGTCAGTACGCCACCGAGACCCGCCGCAATGGGGAATCCCTGATGACCATTCCCTGGGTCAGGAGCGCCCTGGCTGACCGCTATATCGACTGCGAAGTAGCCCGACTGATTGCCTACAACGTGGCCTACATGCAGGGCGAAGGTCTGGTGCCCAACAAAGAGGCGTCCGCCAGCAAGGTCTTTGGCAGCGAGGCGGCGCAGCGGGTAAGCAAGACCTGTATGGAGATTCTGGGGTTGCACGGGGCCTTGGGGCTGGACGAGAAGTGGGCGCCCCTGGAGGGTCGGATCCAGGAGAGTTGGATGTTGAACATCTCTGGGACCATTGCCGCCGGCACCTCGGAAATTCAACGCAACGTTATTGCCAGCCGAGGTTTGGGGCTGCCCCGGGGCTAGCGCTCAGCCTGCGGAGCACTGTCTTGTATCCGACGGAGATTGCTTCGCTTCACTCGCAATGACACTTACTGTTTAATGAGTATAGGCGTTACAGAGAGTTGTAATAGTCGCTCCACTGTTGTTTTACTCGCAGTGACGCTATTCTTCTGGGGTAACAGCGTGTCACAGCGAATTGTAATACCCGCTCCACTGTTTTTTCATCTGCTCTTCGGTTACCCCCGGGACATACCCCGGAGAAACCACCGCCTGCGCCTGCTCCACCTCCACCATGACAATGGAACGAATCATACGGGCGATGCCATTTTGGGTGCCTTGCTCACCGTTGGAGTATAGCTGTATCGCTGAATCGAACACTGGGCCTTGGGCAATAACCGATGCCTTTCCCTTGAACCGGTAGCCCCGTCGGGCGAAGGCGTCGACAACATTGATCTCAATGGCCGGGTTGGCGGCCAGGTTTTGCATCGTGCCGGGGGAGCAGATATCGGCAAAGATCAAGTGAGAATCGTCCCACACCCGGATGGTGCCCTTGGGCGAGAGGTTGGGTGAGCCGTCGGCGCATACTGTGGCCACATAGGCCAGTCGCTGCTCCCGCACCACCCGCTTCATATCTTCAGACAATATTGACATTGGCCCCACCCATCTGTGGATTCCGCCTATGGATCCCGCTAAGAATTGCCGGCTGAGATTAGATCACATTCCATCTGGGGTTGGCCTTAGCTTCGGCGGTGAGCCGGTCGACGATCCAATCCTTAACCGAGTCGGCCAGGTAAAAGGTGGGACGGATCAAATTGCTTTCGTCGGCGATCATTCCCTCGTTGATTGCCGCCCGGGCAACGTCACTCCCCGGCCGGATGCGTACGCCCACGCGGAGGTTGGCCAGGGCTGGGCGGATGCTCCGCAGAAATTCCAGCTTGGCGTCCACCGTTTCGGCAGTCTCGCCGGGCTCGCCAAAGAACTGGGATATGACGTAGTGAATGCCGGCTTCGTCGCACCGCTGGCACACATCCAGCAGCGGCGCCATCCGTTGCTCCAACGATTCTTCGGCCAGGTCAGGTCCGGCCACGCCTTTCATGATTACCAGGCCAGCCCCGGCTTGTTTCATCAGCCCCAAAACTTCCGGGTCGCAGGCTTCCGGGACCGGAGCCAGATAGCTGTTCCAGTGGACTTGCAGGTCGGCTTCAATAATTGACTGGCACAGCGCCTTGGCATGGGGCAAGGGCACATTGAACCCAGAATCGATGAAGAAGACCTTTTTGAGGCCGAAGCGGTCTTTCATTTCCTGGACTTCGGCCACCACGTCCTCAATGGGCCGCAAGACTCGCCAATCGTTGGTCTCGGCCCCGGGGGACATCGAATGCGAAGAATTGTTGTCCAGCTTGGTGACGATGCCAATTCCGAATCCCGACTGCTCGTAGCGGGCCATGTCCAGTTCATCCAGACGGGGAGGTTTGGCAAAGTTGGAATAGGCCAGGCCGTTTAACGCAACCGCTCCGCTGCCGTCCTGGTACACCATCCCGGGTAGATTGCGATAGGTCTCGCCGCTCTCCAGACAGTCGGCCAGTTGGGCGAAGGTCTCCCCGCCATCACCGGCGATTCCCAAGTCCGGCTCCAGATAGCTGAAACATTGCTCAGGGAGCAGGCTGAAGGCCGGGCCGCCGCAGACAATGGGGGCCTTGGTGCCGGAGCGGACCTGGTCGATCACCTCCTTGGTGATAGGCAGCGCCCACTGCGGGTCCAGGTAGCTGCTGTTATCCAGATTCCGCAGGGATATGCCCACCAGATCGGGCTGGAACTCCTTGACGGCCTGCTCGGTGTCAGCGAGATAGTCATCGGAAAACATCAAGTCCAGAATCTTGAGCTGGTGCCGCTGCGGGTCCAAATGCCCGGCGATGTAGGCCAGCCCAATGGGTACCGGCTGGGCGTTCATTCGGCTCATCAGTCTCCGATGGCGGTTGGTGGCAATCAGCAGGATGCGCATGTATTCCCCCGAAATTTTGCTTTTGAAGTATGGTTTTGTATTGTTGGATTGTGCCTGGATCGCGGCTAAGGCTCGCTGCGGTCCCAATCGGGCAGGGCCCAGTACCCTTCAAAGGGCACCTCCACCCGGGCGGTCAACCCCTGGGCGCGCTTCAGTCTCTGGATGTTGTAAACGTGAGTCAGGTACTCAAAATAACGGTGCCGGAAGGTTGCTTCCAGGCTCATGAATGCCAGTGAAGAATCGTCCGGGTTGACCCGTATCCCCCTAGGATGGGCCTGGGCAAACTGCAACCTGGCGGCATCATTGGGCACTTCTATCTCTTTGCTCAACAACGAGCCGACTGTTTCTTGGGCCAGCACCGATTGGCTTAAATTCAGGCCCTCCCGCAACTTGGCCATAATGTCCGGCACCGCCCAATACTTCTTCTCGTCCAGTCGGCGGTCGTAGGTCGAATTGACCGTTCCGTCCAGGTCATCGATGTCAGGTGCGCCATTGGGGAAAAGCTGCTCTCCCCAGCGGAGCACCAGCCAGCGGACATCCCCTGAGGCCATGTGGCTCAGGTTGCGGCGGATGCTCCATTTGCTCCACTCCCACTGATCAGACTCGAAGTCCAACTGTTCGTCGGTCAGTCCCTCGATCTCAGCGGCAATCATGTCATAGATTTCCGATTCGAACTGAGGGAACAATTCAGTCGCCGGTGTGTCTTGGGCCAGGTCGGGCAGGGTCATTGTCAGTCTCCTACTTGGGATGGGGCCAGGTGTGAGTCTACCACCTGCATGATTTCCGATATTGCACGGTCAATTTCATCGGCGGTAGTATATCTGCCCACCGAAAAACGCAGCGTGCCCATGGCGTACTCCAGCGGGATGTGCATCGCTTCCAGCACGCTGGACACCTCCACCCGGTCGCTGTGGCAGGCGGCGCCGGCCGATGCGGCTACGCCATGCATTTGCTCCAGGATGGTGTTGGCCTCCTGGCCTGGAAAGCTAACGCTGCAGGTGTTGGGCAGCCGCAGGTCTGGGTGGCCGTTAATGCGCAGGCCAGCGAAGTGGGCCTTCAGTCCCGCTTCCAACCGGTCCCGCATCTGTTGCATGTGCAGTTGATAAGCCGGCAGGTTTTGCTCAATCATCTGGCAGGCTTCACCCAAGCCGGCAATCTGGATGACGTTTTCGGTGCCGGCGCGCCAGTCCATCTCGTGGTCGGCCCCGTGGATCAGCTTTTCCAGCCGCACCCCGTTGCGGACGTAAAGCGCCCCGATCCCTTTGGGTCCATACAGCTTGTGCCCGGCCACTGAAAGCAGGTCAACACCCAGTTCGTCCACCTTGACCGGGATCTTGCCGACGGACTGGGCGCAATCGGCATGCACCAGTATTCCGTGTTGGTGGGCGATGTCGGCAATCTCCCGAATCGGCTCAATGGTGCCGACTTCGTTGTTGGCGTGCATAATGCTGACCAGGATGGTCTGGGGAGTTATGGCGTTCTGGACTTGCTGTGGCTCTACCAGGCCAAATTCATCAACCGGCAGGTAGGTAACCGCGCAGCCAGTGCTTTCCAGATACCGGCAAACCTGGATCACCGCTGGGTGTTCCACCGTCGACGTGACGATGTGGTTGCCCTGGTCGCGGTATGCGCCGGCGACGCCCTTGATGGCATAGTTGTTGGCCTCGGTTCCGCCGCTGGTGAAAATGATCTCTGTCTCTTGGCAGCCCAGCAGGCTGGCAACCTGGAGACGGGCCTGGTCCACCGCCGCT
>JACZRM010000252.1 GCA_022576105.1 Chloroflexota bacterium
GACAGGTCACACCGCACAACAGAAAAGAAGCCTGGAACCTTGTGCCCCCGCCAGCAAAATGGCTATTGCCGACGGGGGACTTACTGGGAGGACGGGCCACGAGCAAGTCGCCCAATATAAACGCTACTTGGTTGCTCACCGGGCCCAAAAGGGCCGAATGGCCCATAAAAAATGGGCCAAGAGTCATCTATCGGTGAACCTGGTCGCTTTTGTCGGTCGCTAAGGGTTCCCAGAGTCCAACTCCCCAGACCCGTCTTGCGCAGGTTTTCGACTCTGCTTCAATCTGGGTATAATCATGTCGGGAGATGGAACTATGACCGCCCAGCCGAAACGCCGTTCCGAATCTGCTGGAGCGCACAGCTATAACCTATTTGAAGCCATCCGCTCCCTCACATCGGAGCTTTCCCTGGATGTGGTTCTGGCTGTACGTTCCGCTACGCATGCGGCGCTCTCGCGGTAAGCTTCGTACTACTTACTGAGCCTAGAAATAGCCTTTAAACTTTTCTTAAAAATGTACCATAATTGGTCTCATGGAAAAGAATCATCCGAGTCAAGTTGCCAATTGGCGGGAGTACCGCCGGTTCCAAGCCTGGGAGCTGTACCAAAGGGGTTGGAAGCAGAAGGACATCGCCGTGGCCCTGGGGGTTACCAAAGGGTCGATCAGCCAGTGGGTGAAGCGAGCTAAAGCAGGAGGTGTGGAAAGCTTGCGCCACCGTAAACCCCCTGGTGCTATACCGCGTCTGAGCCCAGAACAGAAGGCCCAGCTTCCCGGGCTGCTGGCCCAGGGGGCTGAGGCCTTTGGTTTCCGGGGTGACATCTGGACCCAGCCCCGGGTGACGGAGATCATCCGTCGCCAGTTCCAGGTTTCATACCATTCCTCCCAGGTGGGGCGGATCCTCAAGGGGTGCGGTTGGAGCCGGCAAAAGCCGGTGCGCCGGGCGGTGCAGCGGGACGAGGAAGCCATCCGGCGCTGGAAGGAGGAGCGCTGGCCCCAGGTCAAAAAAAAGCTGTAGAGGAGCAGCGGACCCTGGTGTTCGCCGACCAGTCTGGGTTCTACCTGCTGCCAATGGCGCTGCGCACCTACGCCCCGGTGGGCCAGACCCCGCTGATCAAGGAGTACCTGAGTCACGACCATCTTTCGGCGATGAGCGGCATCACGCCCGAGGGTAAACTCTACATGACGGTACAGGAACGGTCTTATAAAGGTCCGGATGTGGTCAAGTTTCTCCAGCACCTGCTGCGCCACATCCCGGGCAAGTTGCTGGTCCTGTGGGACCGAGCCCCGATTCATCGCGGTAAAGTGGTCAAGGCATTTCTGGCCCAGGGGGCGGCGGCGCGCATTCACCTGGAGCAACTGCCCGCTTACGCCCCGGAGCTGAACCCCGACGAGGGCATTTGGAATTATCTGAAACGCGTGGAACTCAAGAACCTCAGCTGTCACAACCTATCTCACCTTTGGCTGGAGCTCCGTCAGGCCAAGGAGCGGCTTCGCCATAAGACCCATATCATTAAGGCCTGTTTCAAACAACCTGGGCTGGTTTAGTTTTATGTTCAAGGCTCAGTAAGCTAATTCTGGGGTTTATCTTAATGTAGTTTTCACCTTGGTATCAGCAAAGCAATCCAACATCCCTCCTAGGGAGTTAGGGTATTTGAAACCAGCAGCCAGGGAAATTCGGCCAGCCAACGGCGGAATTCGCTGGAATTCCTGATATACTATAGGGAGTTCGAAACTCCCCGGTGGTTCCCAGGGGTTTCAATATTTCACCAACTATCATCGGGCTGAGAGTGCGACTTGGCTCAATGGAGTCTAGGAGTACCCAGCATGGACTTTGAAGAATTTTCACTGGACCCTTGTATCCTGGCCGGCGTAAAGTCGGCCGGATTTACCACACCAACACCGATTCAGGAGCAAGCCATTCCGGTGGTGCTCCAAGAAAGAGACTTGCTGGGATTGGCTCAAACGGGCACCGGCAAAACCGCCGCCTTTCTCCTGCCCATCTTCCAGCGGCTGATCAAGTACCCCACCCGAAAAGTCCGCGTTCTGATTCTGGCGCCCACCCGGGAACTGGCCGAGCAAATTCATCAGGCCAGCATTGCACTGGGCAAGCACACCGGCGTCAAGAGCGTGGCCATCTACGGAGGAGTCAGCAAAGGCCCGCAGCTGGCGGCGCTGCGCCGTGGACCGGAAATCGTCACTGCCTGCCCTGGTCGCCTGTTGGACCATCTCAACGAAGGCAACATTGACCTCTCCCAGGTGGAAGTGCTGGTGCTGGACGAAGCCGATACCATGTGCGACATGGGGTTTCTGCCCGATGTGAAACGGGTGCTCCAGCGGGTGCCCGCCCGGCGTCAGACCCTGTTCTTCTCCGCCACCATGCCCGAGGAAATCCGCCAGCTGTCCCGGAATATCCTCAGCACTCCGGTCACTGTGCAAATCAATGCCAATGTTCCGACCCACACCGTCTCCCACGCCCTGTATCCGGTGCCGGAGACGCTCAAGCGAAAATTGCTGCTGGCCCTGTTGCACCAAACCGCCACCGGGCGGGTGATTATCTTTACCCGCACCAAGCACCGAGCCCGCAGCCTGGCCCAGGAGTTGGAACGCCAGGACTACCGGGTAACCCAACTCCAGGGTAATCTGTCCCAGAACCGGCGTCAGGCCGCCATGGACGGGTTCCGCAAGGGCAAGTACGACCTGCTGGTGGCCACGGACATCGCCGCCCACGGCATTGACGTTTCGGAAGTCAGCCACGTGATCAACTTCGACATTCCCGACACCGTGGACGCCTACACCCACCGCATTGGGCGTACGGGCCGGGCTTTGCATACCGGTGAAGCCTTCACCCTGGCCACTCCGGACGATGCCTCCGTGGTTCGAGCCGTGGAAAAAACTCTTAAAACCCGCATCGAGCGCCGGGCCTTGCCCGGCTTCGACTACGGCGACTTCTCTCCCGAAGCCCAATTCCCGCAGCAAACCCCGCCGCAGTCGCGGCAAGCGCCATTCCCAGCCACTGGCGGGCGTCCCAATCCTCCCGCGCCCCAGCACAACGGTTCAAGAAGGCCTGGAGGACCAGGAAGGCCGGGAAACCGGCCATCTCCGGCGCCAAACCGGCGGCCGGGCAGCCCGGGGAACGCTCCCCGGCGCCGCTCTGGTACGGGCATGAGACCGGCTACGGCAGCCTCCCCCAGCCGGGGCGGTTCCCATCGCAGCGTCGGCCCCGGCAGGTAATTGGCCCTGGCCCAATTTCTA
>JACZRM010000253.1 GCA_022576105.1 Chloroflexota bacterium
CGCAACGTCAGAAACGGTTGGAAGCCCTTGTTATGGTACGTAAAGGGGGACTATAACGGCGGGGTGGTATATGATGTCTTCCAAACCCCTCCAGACGCGGAGGACAAAAAAGATCACCATTGGGGACAATCGCAAGGGGCCTTTGATGAAATTATTGAACGCTTCACGTTTCCGGGGGACACAATAGCAGACCCCTTTGTTGGCGGTGGGACAACAGGAATTGCAGCGTTGAAACAGCACCGAAAATTTATCGGGATTGATTGTGATGAAGAGGCGATAAAAACAACAAGAGAAAGACTGTTTAGTTATGAAGAAACACCCTGAATATTATAAGTATATAGAAAGGTGGAAAGCCGCACCAGACTGGACGGCCTGCGTCTGGGGCGTCCTATCGTTGGTGAGGACATCGCCGGCGGAGACCGGGGCCTCTGGCCCGAGCTGCAACCGGTGTTCCATGGCATCAACCGCAACAAACTCAGCGTCACCCTCAACTTGAAGACGGAAGAAGGGCTAGGATTGGTGCGGGAGCTGATCGCCCGCAGCGACCTGGTGATGAACAACTACTCCCCCGGGGTCTTGGACCGTTTGGGGTTGAACTATTCCCAGCTATGCAAATTGCGCGCCGACATAATCCTGGTGTCCATGCCCTCGGCCGGGGAAAGCGGGCCGCTGCGGGATATTTTGGCCTACGCGCCCATCATTCAGGCCCTGTCCGGGCTGATGAGCCTGGTGGGGTACCGGCCGGGGGAGAATCGGGAGGGTGACAGTTCGGAAGATGAGCAGTTGGTGGGCGAGTTGCAGGCGCCCTGGAGCGACGTGGTCGCCGCCATGCATGCGGCGCTGGCCGCAGTGGCCGCGCTGAGACACCGCAACCAGACCGGGGAAGGGCAGTTTATTGAGGTGGCCCAGTTGGAGGCTACCACTTCAATGCTGGGCGAGGGGCTGTTGAACTACCAGATGACCGGGCGGGTCGAAGGCCCTCGGGGTAACTTCGACCCAGACTTTGCTCCCCACAACAACTACCCCTGCGCCGGTGACGACCAGTGGGTGTCAATCGCGGTCCGTACCGACGACGAATGGCGCGCGTTCAGTCAGGCCCTGGGCAACCCGGACTGGTCCGGGGATGCCAGGTTCGCCGGCAAAGCCAGCCGCCAGTTGAACATTAAAGACCTGGACCGGATGGTTGAGACCTGGACCCGACAGCGTTCCGCCGAAGAAGTGGTGGCGGTGTTGCAGCAACACGGGGTGGCGGCGATGAAAGTCATGAACATTGAGGACCAGTTTGCCGACCCGCATCTGCAGGAAAGGGGGGCCTATGTTGAGATTGAGCATCCCCACGTGGGCATTGAGTGGCTGTTCGGGATGCCCTGGTTGTTGAGCGACACGCCGGGCGGCGTACGCACTCCGGCCCCTTCCCTGGGGCAGCACAACCAGTATGTGCTCGGCCAGCTGCTGGGCCTGTCCGCCCAGGAGTTGGAACGACTGCAAGCCGCTCAGGTAGTATACTAGCCTGGGCATCCCCCTGGTGAAGGCGTCAGGGGCAACGACCTATTGCATCCCTTTAGTGGCTTTTTCAAAACCGCTGAGGCGCAGAGAGAACTGAGAAGAGAACACACTAGAATTAACAGTCTCCTCTGCGAACTTTGCGTTCTCTGTGGTTTTGAAATCGTCGCTAAATCATTGACGGTTTATTGCATTGGCTGGTATTCCAGTTAAGAAGATTGTAATGAGTCCCACCACCGTGTTCTACGGGTGGTGGATAGTTGCGGTCAGCGTCGTGGCTGATGGCCTGAAGCATGGCACATTCAACCGGGGCTTCACCATCTATGTTGACCCAATCCGCAATGAGCTGGGTATTGGGGTTGCGGCAATCGCGATGGCCGACATGTTGGGCCGGCTGATGGGAGGATTCCAGGGGCCGATAGTCGGTTACCTGACCGACCGCTGGGGCCCCCGGGTCATGCTGGCTTTTGGCGCAATTGTCTCTGGCCTGGGGTTTATTCTCCTGGCCTTCACCCATAGCTACTACTTCTTCTTGTTTGTTTTCGTGGGGTTTCTTTCTCTGGGATTCAGGTCAGGCTATAACAACGCTTCGGTCACCGCCGTCAACCAGTGGTTCCGTCGTAAGCGGAGTCTAGCCATGTCCATCGTCTCCGTCGGCAACGGCCTGGGTGGAGCATTCGCTCCGCTGGTGGCTCTAATGGTGATCACGGTGGGATGGCGGCCTGCAGTCTTCATCTCCGGCGTAATCATCATCGTAATAATTGGCCCCCTGTCGCTGCTCATGCGGGGTACTCCCGAGAGTATGGGTCTGCTGCCCGATGGAGACCGTCCCGAAGACGCACCTGCTCAAGTTCAGTCGGAGGGGCAGGGCCGTATTGCGGGGAATATTGGCGCTCCGGCAGCCGGCGCTGCAAGTAGGCGGAGGATAGATCGGCCCCGTGAGATGAACTTTACTGCCAAGGAGGCCATGAGAACCCCAACCTACTGGCTTATTGTCCTGGCGGTGGGCCTGCGCAACACCGTCCATTCGGGCATATCCTTCCTGCTGGCCCCGGTAATGGTCTGGTTCTTGCAAGGAGGAGGCAGAGATGCTCAAGAGAGCCTGTTGATTGCTTCCTACTTCGTAATGGCCCTGGCCTTCAGCTCCATAATTTTTAATCCCAGCGTTGGATTGCTGGGAGATAAAGTGTCCAAGCAGAAGCTGAGCGCGGTGTGTATGATATCCGGCGCACTGGCTCTGTTAACTTTACTGAACCATAGCGGGCACCTGTGGCAGCTTTTAGTGTTCTCCGTTCTGCTGGCCTTCTCCGAAAGCGCTAATCCGCTGGCCTGGGCCATCATGGGCGACGCCTTTGGACGGCGCAGTTTTGCCACGATACGGGGCTGGCAGCACCTGCCCGACCAGCTAATGTCAATGAGCACGCCGGTGTGGATGGGGTGGATCTTCGACCAGACCGGCAGCTATTTCTGGGCGTTGGTGCCGTTGGTGGTCATCTACATCCTGGCTTCCTTTGGCTACTTGATCATCCCCCGCCCCAGGTTGCCCCAACGGTTGCAGGCCCGGGAAGAGGCCCGGTTGGGCAGCGTATCGGTATAACAGGCTGGTCTTTCTTTACCGGCACGAAGTGCCGGTAAAGAATCCCAGATTCTCGATAGCGTCTCATTTTATGTGGTTCGAATGGTCTCGATACGGCCTTTCGGGCCTACTCGACCAACGTCAGGCTCGCTGTGGATTGCGCAG
>JACZRM010000025.1 GCA_022576105.1 Chloroflexota bacterium
CCCTCTCCCGTTCCTCCTCGCCCCCTTTCCTCCTCGCCCGTTCCTCCGCAGCCAGCAATATGTCCTGAACCTGCCCGTCCCGGGTCCAAGCCTTGGCCAACCCATCCTAGCCAGCGCCTTCCGATGCTCTAGCAGGCTGCTGAAGAAAGGGGTCTGAGTCCAGAATCGAGCGATCAAGTCGGCGAAGCCTTGGTCCTCTTGGAGGAAATTGGGCCGTTTGCAGGGGAGTTGGGGCCTCTCAGGCTCCCTGACCGGGCCATCCTGGGGCGCCGGGCACGGGTAGCCTGTTGTCAGATCATGTCACCTGGGCTTCCGGAGCTTTCTTTGCCGGCGCCAAGAGCTTGGCCATCCGGACCAGGTTGTACGCCGTGGCTACCAGGTATCCCGCCAGACCAGTCCGGTCCAGCCCCCGATACCGCGTCCTCCGGAACCCGCCCACCGTCTTCATCCACCCGAAAATCTCCTCAACCCGCTTCCGAATGCGCTGACTGATAGCGTACCCTGGGTGGCGAGTGGTCCGGCCATCGATGGCGCTGGACCGACCCTTGGTGTTCTGTGCTACGTGGGGTGTCACCCCGTGCTGGCGCAAGGCTTCCACACAGCCCCGGGTGTCGTAGCCCTTGTCGCCACCCAGGGTTCTGGGATGAAAGCCGCGCTCCTTGGCTTGATCCACCAGCACCGGCACTGTATCCCGCTCCGCCGTGCCCGTTGCCTGAGTGGTCTGGAAGTCCACCAGCAGACCGTTGCGGTTCTCCATCAGCGCATGGGCCATGAAGACCAATTTGGCCTCCTTACCTTTCCCCTTGCGCAGTAGCCGGGCCTCCGGGTCGGTGGTGCTCTGATGGGTAGCATTGCTACGTCGTTCCCCATGGAAGTCCACCGAGGGATTGCCCGGGTCATCGTCGGTCGTCTTGGGCAGGTCACCGTCCCTGGGTTTAAAGCTCTTCAGGCTGGCTGCCGCCTCAATCAGCGTGCCATCCACGGTGAAATGCTCATCCGACAGCAAGCCCCGCCGGTCCGCTTCCAGCACCACTTCGTCAAACAATGCCTGGCCCACCCGATGCTTCAGGAGTCGCTCCCGGTTCTTGGTGAAGGTGGTGGCATCGAAGCTGGGTTCAATGGGGTTCATGCCCAGAAACCAGCGGAAGAGGAGGTTGTAGTCCAGTTGTTCGCAGAAGGCCCGTTCGCTGCGCACCGAGTACAGGGCGATCAACAGGGAAGACTTCAGCAGTCGTTCGGGAGGAATCGACGGCCGGCCCACGTCGGCGTACATCCGGTCCAGGTCCGGAGATAGCCTCTTCAGGGCTTGGTCCGCCAGCTTCTTGATGATCCGCAGGGGATGTTCGGACGGCACTCGCGTCTCCAGATCAATGAAGGCCAACATGGTCACCTGGGGATCATCTCTTCCGCGCACTGGCTCAACCTCCGTCCAGGGTTTCCTCTATTTTAACCCGTTCTCTCTGGACTGTGGGGCCACGCCAGGTTTTTCAGCAGCCTGCTAGTCAGGGCAATCAGCGGTAACCCTTAGTATAGATGGCAGGACACTTTGTGCCCTGGGGCCAACTCCCGTAAGTCGGGCTCTTCTCCCGAACAGCGGTCTAAGACGAAGGGACAACGCGGATGGAAGGAACATCCTGTCGGTGGGTTTAGAGGCGATGGCACTTCCCCAAAGAGGACCAGTTCCTCTCGCTGTATGTCCGGGTGGGACGGCAAAGCTGCGGATATCAGCGCTTTGGTATAGGGATGCATTGGATTGGTGAAAAGCTCTCGGGTGGGGGCTTCCTCCACCAATTTGCCCAAATACATCACGCCAACTTTGTGGCTCATATAGCGCACCGTAGCCAGGTTGTGGGCGATCAAAAGGTAACTGACTCCGTACTGCTCCTGTAAGTTCTTCAGCAGGTTCATGATTTGAGCCCGGATCGACACATCCAACGCCGACACCGGCTCGTCCAGCACAATTACCTGAGGCTGCAATGACAGGGCACGAGCAATCGCGATGCGCTGACGCTGGCCTCCGCTAAACTCGTGCGGGTAATAGTCGGCCTGAAAATTATGCAAGCCAACGTCCTGTAGCAGCCGCTCCAGATTCTCTCGGGCCTCATGCTTCCCCATCGGCTTGTTGGTCAGCAGCGGCTCCAAGATAATTGAACCCACCTTCATTCGGGGGTTCAGGGAACTCCAAGGGTCCTGGAATACCGCCTGTACCGAGGAGCGGTATTCCTTCCGGTCGGCGGTGTTGAATTCCGCCATGTTCTTGCCGTGGAACCGAATCAACCCACCGGTAGGACTCTCTACCTGCAGCACCATCTTGGCGGTGGTGGTCTTTCCGCAGCCCGACTCACCGACCAGACTGTAAGTCTGACCCGGTCGAATTTCAAAGGAAACGCCATCAACAGCTTTAACCTGTCCGATGTTATGACGGATCAGCAGGCCCTTGGACATGGGGAAGTATTTCCGGCAATCCTCCAGTTGGATTACCGCATCCGTCGATTGCTGGGTCGTTTGCTCGCTAACCGTCGTCATCTTATATCCCTGATTAATTCCCGGCCGGCGTACCGGCCAGTTTCCAACAGGTTGCTGAATGGTTATCGGCAATCTGAATCGAATCCGGGAACTGCTCATGGCACCGCTCAAATACATAGGGACAGCGCGGCGCGAAGGTACAACCCGGCGGCAGATTGTCCAAGGCCGGTGGCTGCCCTTCAATAGAATACAGGTATTCGACTTCTTCGTCCACGTTGGGCACCGAACGCATTAACGCTTCGGTATAAGGATGGGCTGGGTGATTGAACAGATCGCGAACATCGGCTATTTCAGCAATGCGTCCGGCATACATCACCGCCACCCGGTCGCACATCTTGGCCACAATGCCAAAGTCGTGGGTGATAAAGATGATGGCCATGCCAGTGTCTTCTTGGAGTTCCTTCAACAAGGCCAGGTACTGATACTGAATAGTAGCGTCCAATGATGTGGTGGCTTCATCGGCAATCAGAACTTTCGGGGAGCCGGCAATGGCAATCGCCCCCACCACCCGTTGACGCATGCCTCCGCTCAGCTGGTGAGGGTAATTGTTGATGCGTATCTCCGGGGAGGCGATTTTCACCTTATACAAAAGCTCAATCGCCCGATTTTTAAGACTGCCCGGGTTGTCGTCTTTGCTCTGCCGCACCGTCTCAATCAACTGATTGCCCACGGTGAACACCGGATTCAGTGAAGTCATCGGGTCTTGCAATATCATGCAAATATCCCGCCCCCGAATTCGTTGCATCTCCGATTGGGTCTTCTCTAACAGGTCTTCCCCTTGAAACAAGATCTTGCCACCAACTATTCGACCGGCGGGTCCCGGCACCAGCCGCATCAAAGACAAGGCGGTCATACTTTTGCCAGACCCGGATTCGCCTACGATACCCAACGTTTCTCCGGGCATCAAAGTGAAACTGACGCCGTCTACCGCCTTCACCACTCCGGTACGAGTGAAGAAGTGGGTCTTGAGATTCTGAACGTCTAGAATGGGTGTCTGTGCCATGCATTATCCTGTTAGATCAGAAATTTGGCTCAGGGCAATACCGACCACCCGCGGGTGGTCGGTATTGTGGCTGTCTTTGGTCGGCATCGGGGAGCTGGTACTCCGCAAGCCAATACCGTACCGGCGCGCTGACACCGGCCGACAATTGACCCACCGGAAATTGTGAGGATGCTAGCATGGCCGACATACCCTGTCAATACAAACGGAGAACGCCTAAACCCACTTCTAGGCTGACGAATAAGCTCGCTATTCAGCCGAGTCACTCACACTATAGGTGGTCGATAACGGACTAATCTCCATGGTTTTGAACCATTTCAATACTTGAAACCATACCACTTGAAACCATACCTGAGAAAAACTTCAACGTAATTCGTAGATTTTCAACGACGGAAATCGGGAGAATATGGCAATAATCAGTTGAAGTTGCCTGGACTATTGTACGATAAACGTAATTTCGTTGACTTTGATTCGCAAATATGTTATTTATCCTTGGCCTTGGGTTGGATCATATCGTTTTTTGAAGCAGCTATATTGTAACCAACAGGTATATTGTAACCAAAATAAAGGGTAAGTGATCCAAGGACCTCGAAATTCATTTGATCCTAATATTGTGGTCAACCAAGATAACCCCAACCGGTTCCGCCCCTCTTCCAGATGCATTGGTTGGTGGGAAGCTAATATGGGAAGCTAATAGACGATGAGGAGTATGACAAAGCAGAGTGCCACCAAATCCATTATCGACTGGATGTTTTCAACTGACTACGAGGACATTCCACCCGACGTCAAAGAATTAGCCAAGCTGGCGCTTTACGACGGTATTGGTGGAAATTTGGCTTGCTCGCTGCTTCCAATGGCCCACCGGATGGTCGATTTCGTCAACCTTGTGGGAGGGCCGCCCGATTGTACCATTATTGGCTTCCCAAATCGGACTTCGGTGTTAAATGCGGCCCAGGTCAACGGCATGTTAGGACACGCCGATGAAGTTGACGCGATCGAAGGTGACGGAGTCGGAGCTCACATCCTGGCGGCTAATATGGCCGCCGCAGTTACGGCGGGACAGTTCGCCGGAGCTTCCGGCCAGGAGGTGCTTAGGGGTTTGGTCTTGGGGTACGAGCTAAGCAAAAGGACCCACAAGGTGGCCGCTAATTTACGGGGAGAAACTGCCATTTCCGGCGGGCCTGCCGCCACCCTGGTCGATGCGGGCAACACCATGGGGGCGACGGCGGCGGCAGGCATTGCGTTAGGTCTTTCAGCCGACCAAATGGAAACGGCCCTTGGTTTAGCTGCTCCAATGGCCTGCGGAATAACCCCTTTTGCCAGAGAAACGGACCATATGCTCAAGTCCTTCGTTCGTGGTGGAGTGGGAGCGCGGAACGGGGTCGCGGCGGCCTTGATGGCCAAAGTGGGATATGATGCCCCCGAGGACATCCTTGACGGCAGTCAAGGCTTTTTCCACAGTCGGTTGGGAATAGAGGAACCCGGCCCGGAGTTTCTAGATGGATTGGGCAGCGAATATGGCATCAGGAGTGTGGTGTTTAAGCGGCGGAGCGCCGGGGGGCCGAATCAGGCCCCGCGTCAAGGGCTCGTCGAGCTAATGTCAGAAAACAATTTGGTCGCTGACGATATAGCTGCGATTGAAGTACAGGTTAGCCCTACCGGCTACAACACCATAACCCACATCCACCATCCTTCCATCGACGGGAAGGATGTCCTGGCCTTGGCCGCCGTTTATGGAGGGATCGGATTCAAGGAAGCGCACAATGAAAAATATTACCGTAGCCCAGCGGCGCTTGCTATGAAGGAACGAATTAGCATCTCGCCCAAAGAGGAGTGGGCCGGGCGAGACCGATTCCAAGCCATGGTGACGATCAGGACCTTGGACGGGAGGCAATTTGAGACGCAGAGCGTTTACCGGCGCATGACCGAAGAGGACCTTGATGCCAAGTTCTCTGATCTGGTGGGGATGCGCGCCGGTGAAGCTAAAGCCAAAGAACTGGCTCAAGCACTGAAAGGGCTAAACACGGCCAGCGACGTGGCTGAAGTAATGACCCAGTTGGAGCTTCCCTCAGCACACATCAAGGATTTCTAGCGATTTCTTAGACAGGAGGTGGCAAAGGTAACTAAACAACTATTTCAAAACCCTGGTATCGAAGGGAAAATTCCTTTGACCGGTTCAGCACGAGCGCGGCGCAAGCCGCAGTCCGCTCCTGGCGACTCTTCAGTTACGCCCAGGACATGGCTGGTCGAAACAAGTCAATGAGGTTGTCTCCAATTTTGCCATCCCAGCAATCGATCGTTGGACGAGATCACGCGAATAGTTTTCTTAAATTCGGTTGAGACAATTTCGATTCAAGGGACCAATTTCCACCGAGGAGGGAGGAATATGCATTTCATTAGCACAGTACAACCAAAATTAACTCTAATTCTGGGTTCTATGTTGGTGCTGGCATTGCTTCTGGCCGTGGCCTGCGGCAGTAGTGCCGCCCCGGCGCAACCGCAACAAGATGCCGAAGATGCCACGCCGGCGCCAAGCGGCGGTGCCACGGAACCTGATTCAGCACCCGCCGCTACGCCTCAATCCAAGTCAGAGCCGGTGATAGCGAGCCCCGACGTTCATCCAGGCAAGGTAACCTGGATGGTCGGTAGCTTTGCCAACGAGCGCATGACTTATTGTCTAGCCGGCGGCGGCGGACACGATTACGGCCGGCAAATTCACGGATTCCTGCTGGAATCTGCCGTACAAGGCACTTCCCGGGTGATCGTACCGGGGATCGCCGAGAAATGGGAGGTATCCCCGGACGGCAAGTCCTGGACTGTGGACATTAGAGACGGAGTAAAGTTCCACGACGGGACTGAACTCACGGCTGAAGATGTTCTCTGGACCTGGCGCTGGGGCATGGGTCCCCAAGCTCAAGAGTATGCCACCGGCGGCGCCTGCCTGAGTAACTCTCAGCTCACGGAAACTATGGAGCTGAGCGGACCTAATCAGGTACGGGTGACCTTTAACTCCGTTTTCCTTGACTTCGAGGACGAATTTGGAGCGGCGGGCGGTAACTGGATCGGCACCGTCTACCCGGCCGGGTTGGGCGAAGGCCCCTCCATACTCCACGACGAGGACGTGGAAGCGGCCTTCGACCGCAACCCTGTTGGCGCCGGCCAGTTCAAGCTGGTCAGGCACGTTGCCTCCGATTTGATGGAGTTTGAGCGGTTCGAGGACCACTACTACCAGCCGGCCAACGGGTTCCCCGAAGACCGCAGGCCAAAATTCACCACCCTGGAGTTGCGACTGGTGCCAGAGGTGGCTACCCGAGTAGCCGCGTTGCGGGCCGGCGAAGTCGATATCGCTCCGGTCACCTTGGGTTCCAAGTCCCAGGTGGAAGCCGGTGGTGGCCGCATTTTGTTCGGGCAGGAAGGCGCCCACTTCTTCGCCCGTTTGCTGGGGTGTTGGGAAACGCGGTGGCCTTGCCACGATATTCGGGTGCGTCAGGCGCTGAACTACGCCGTTGACCGGCAGTCGATGCAAACGCACTTGTTCGGGGGACCTGAGGTATTCGTGATCAAAGGATTTGTTGATGTCACGCCCAGCACCATTGGATACAGCCCCGAAATAGACCCATTCCCCTACGACCCGGATAAGGCTCGCCAGTTATTAGCCGAGGCCGGCTACAAGACTCCGGATAACCCCGAGGGGAAAGACTTCGGGAAATTTATTCTTAACACCTGGAACTCCGCGGCGGTGCCCAACCTGCCCGAAGCCGCCCAGTTTGTTGCCGAGACCTGGAAGAACGAGCTGGGGATTGACGCCGAGGTTCGCATAAGCGAGGAGTCTGCGGTGAAGAAGCTGACCCGGCTGACCGAGGACGCTTACGGGCAGGTACTGTTCCGGGACAACGAGACCCGGTTGGACGCTTCGGGGCTGTTGAATGGCAACTACGGCCGCAACAAGGACCGGCCCGACCGGCCGTCGCGAGACCCGGATGTGGTGGCGCTGGCCACGGAGATCCGGGTGATCATCGACCCGGCAATACGGGTGCCACGCCTTACCGAGTTCTACATTCGGGCTCGGGACGAGTCTAATGAGCTCTTTATGGGGTATGTAAACATTCCCTGGGGAGTGGGCCCCCGAATCCTGACCTGGGAGCCTTACCCCCTGGCTTTCTACGTAAACTCGGTGCACACCATTACCCTGGCCGAATAGATGGTAGGTCTGCCAGTAACGGGCGGACCCTGACCAACTAAATCTGCTGGCCGAGGTCACAACCCCTTAGCAGATGTCTAGGGGTTGTGGCCTTGGCCTATATTCATAACTAACTTCAGCAAGGAGCAGCTTATGCAACGGTTTATCCTCGCCAGAGTTTTCCAGGCAGTGTTGACTCTGCTGCTGCTCAGCCTAGCGGTATTTTTGAGCGTAAAACTGAGCGGAGACCCGGCCGCATACATGCTTGGCCCCGAGCAGGGCCGCATTGAATACGAAATGATACAGAAGAAATTGGGATTGGACCGTCCCATAGTGGTCCAATACTGGGATTTCTTGACCGATATAGTGCGGCTGGACTTTGGCAAATCCCACTTCCTGGAGCGTCCGGCGCGGGACGTCCTTTTTGAGAGGTTCCCAGCGACACTGCAGCTGGCCGCAGCCGCCTTTGTTCTGGCTATCGTAGTGGGGGTACCTCTGGGCATTCTCTCGGCGGTGAAACGCGACACCCCGTTCGACACTTTCGGTAAGCTGTTTGCCACTCTAGGTATCGCCACTCCCAATTTCTGGATCGCTATCATGCTGATCATGTTGTTTGGGGCAATCCTGGGGTGGCTTCCCACTTACGGGCGAGGGGGAATAGATCACTTCATCTTACCTGCCTTCGTGTTGGGATGGTCGGCCATGGCAGGTATGGTCCGGTTGGGCCGCTCCAGCATGCTAGAAGTCCTGGATAGTGAGTATGTCAAGTTCGCCAGGATCAAAGGCCTGGGGGAACGACTGGTAATCTGGAAACACGCATTCAAAAACGCGATAATTCCTTTGCTTACGTTCTCTGGTCTTACTCTGGCCGGTCTGCTCAACGGTTCGGTGGCGGTTGAGGTGGTCTTTGCCTGGCCCGGCGTTGGGCGTTTATTGCTTCAGGGGATTCGCACTGGCGACTTCCCTATAGTCCAAGCGGCCGTCATGGCCTCGGGCCTATTATATATACTTACCGCACTAGCGGTTGACATTCTTTATGCCTATGTAAATCCCAGGATCAGGTACCAATAGGGAGAAAAACTGCGATGGCTGCTGAAACAAGTCCAACCACCAGAACAGTGGACCGAATTCTTACCTTGCCGGGACGAGCCAGGGAGTTGCGGCTGCCTTGGATCCCCCTTGCCGTCTTGGTCGTCCTAATAGTCTGTTCGGTGGCTGCTCCGTTGCTTACCCCTTATGATCCGGGCAGAACCAGTATCCTGGAGTCCAGGATGGCGCCAGGAGATTCATTGCGCCATCCTTTGGGAACCGACGTATTGGGACGGGATGTCCTGGCTAGGCTCATATACGGTGCCCGCACGGCGATGTTCATAAGCTTGGTGGCCTTAGGGACCGGCGCCTTCGTCGGCACCGCTTTAGGGCTTTTAGCAGGTTATCGAGGTGGTTGGCTGGACGTACTCATCATGCGGGCCGCCGACGCGGCGCTGGGTTTCCCGACGATCCTGGTGGCGTTGATAATTGTGACCCTCCTGGGGGCTGGAATTCAGAGCATCATTTTGGCGGTTGTCCTCACGGTCTGGGCCAGGTTCGCGCGCATGATCAGAGGTGATACATTAAGCATTAAAGAGTTGGACTTCGTAGTCTTCGCTAAGATAGCTGGCCTCTCTACGCCCATGATCATTCTCCGGCACATATTCCCCAACACGGTCAATACTTTGATGGTCATAACTAGCCTGCTGGTCGGCCAAGTTATACTTCTGGAGGCGTCACTAAGCTTCCTCGGACTGGGGTTACCGCCGGGGTCGCCTGCCTGGGGCATTATGATTGCGGAGGGAAAGGACGAAATCCTTAATGTTTGGTGGCTGTCTCTTTTCCCTGGCATATCCATTACTGTGGTGGTCTTGGCCTTCAATTTCTTCGGCGATTGGCTACGAGACACCCTGGACCCCAAACTGCGTCGGGCGTGATTTGGTGTTTGACTCGCTTCAAACTTGGACCAGAACCGCTACCGGGGCAGACGAGTTATCTTCTTTTCAACTGCAAAGCATGACTAACACTATGTTGGAGCATGAACAACGTTGGCGGTGCCAGAAATTCGATCCTCCCCCGTATTCTCCTTAAGGGGCTCGGTTTGATGACTGCGCAGGTATGGTGCAACTAGCCGGAATTGATGAGACAGACACTGCATTGGTTCTTGAAACCGGGCTTGCGAGATACAAACTTAGGGAGTGCCCTTGCTGCGGTAAGGGGATGGGAGAACCCAAAGGAGTCGATCAGCTAGTAGCCTGAACAGGTCTGGAATGGGAAACTGTCGACATTGGAGAAACTAACTTCGAGCTGGTATTTTAGTTGGGGGGTTGCATTGTCATGGAAGATACCTGGCGCTGAGACCTGGTGCTCCGCGACTGGAACCAATGCTGAAGCAGCCGGATTACGGCAGCCGTGAATGTAGCGATAACTACCCCCGCCAGATGAACAGTGGGGTCAACAGCGAACCGGCTCCACCAGTAGGTGGGATCAACCCCTGGCCCATACTCCCGTCCGACATAAACCCCCACAATGCCAGCGGCTATCGTCGCGGAGAGAAATCCCAACGCCCGGTAACGGCTCAAACTTAGATTCATCCAGCCCAGGTACGCGCCAAAGCCGGCTCCCACTCCGATGCACACCATATGTATATTCAGGTGAACTGCCTGAGGCCATGGATAGCCGAGCAACAGGTTGAAAACCCTTCCTGTGACGTCGCCAATGAAGGCCAACAGCACCGCCGCGATGAAGGCAGCCAATCCCCGGGCAGTCCACACCAGGTAAACCTCGATTCCGCTTCCCATCAGCCGGTGCACCCGATCTCGAAGGTAAATGCAGAATTCCAACCACTGAACCCCGATGAGAAGACGGCGGAGGACAACGGTATCAGTTCTGTAACCGGCATATATTCATGATTTTCCAAATTCCCCCCCATGACTAATCTTGCGGCTGATCACTGAATGTTTCCAGCCTCGGCATGCGATCTCGGTCCCCAGGGTTTACCCATCCTTTAAAGTTGGGCTTACGTTTGTCGGCAAATGCACGTCGTGATTCCATCAAATCGGATTTATCTCCGTGATCGTGAAGGGCCTTTGCCAATCGATCTAAATCGGGAGCGACCCTGGGCCGCATTTGCCGCATCATGTAGACCGTATTGACTCTGGATGCGGGAGGAAGAGTAAGCAAGTGCTCAGCCATCTCAAACGCAGTGGGTAATAACTCTTCCGGCTCAACCAAACGATTAAGGAACCCAACCTCATAAAGACGCTGGGCAGTAAAGCGGAACCCCAGGGCCATTTCGGTCGCAATGGCGTGAGGAAGGCCGGCAAACAAACCGTGGTTATAACCACCGAGTAACCACCGCTTCGCTTCAGACACCTCGAACACCGCGCTGGGAACCGCCACGCGCAAGTCAGTTCGCTCTACTAACATAAACCCGCCACCCATAGCATATCCGTTAACGGCGGCTATTACTGGCTTGTCAAGCGTTCCTTCGTTAAAAGGGTTACTAATTGGATGCGCAGCACTTCCTGGAGCACCACGTTCAAGAGCTTCTTTCATGTCCTCACCCGCACAGAATGCCCGTCCAGTACCGGTAAACACGGCAACCTCTAAATCAGAATTGTCCCTGAATTCAGTAAACGCTGCAGCCATCTCAGTCCGAAGTTCTACCCCCAGCGCATTCATTCGATCAGGGCGGTTTAGTTGAATCAGCATAATTTGACCTTGTCGTTCAGTATTAACAACTGCCATGTCTTGGCCTCCCAGCTTAATGACACCCTTGGGATTTTTCGATGGTTTAGGTTCGCTAGAAATATGTCTGAACTCAGTAACCCACTCCGGCGTTATTATAGGCTCAGTGTCGATAAATAACCTAGGGAAACCTAATACAGACTGATGTACCTGGGACTCTTTGCCAACAGCTTAACTCCTATTGTTATTTAAATAAAGTACGGGGCAAGTTCAACCGGTGAGGTACTCTGGATGCAGTTTTATAGTTCGAGGAATCCCAGACCACGCTGCCTTTAAGGAAGTCAGCTTGGTCCGGATAATCCCAGATGAACAGTTCCGGGGCTGGGGGCGGAATGAATCAGGATATCAGGGGTAAACCATGCGAGCTCCGACGGCCGCGGATTCAGCGACAGCTGTCCACTCGGATCAAGGAGATAAAAGGTTCGGAGTCGTTACGACCCGAGGCCTGCCAGCCTTCGGCGACTCGCATAGCGGGACCTTGGGAAAGGCATTCAGCATCGTTGGTGACCTCGTAGCCAGATAGACGGTTGTAGATCGACTGGCGGATCAAAGGGACCTGGTGATGTCGGATATTGCGGCCAATACGACTCTTCTTTGGACAGCCGACAGTAATTCGGGTTAGGCCTAGGGCATCATCCATGACTCGGAACGCCGCAGTCTGGCGTATGAAGTGATGGGGACACCGCGAAACTCAAGCCGGAAATTTGGATTTAGATTGAGCCTGAGGGGGCCTATTCGCCGTTGCCCATTAGGTGCTTCCACAGTCAGTTATGCTGATTGACGAATCATGCTAAAAACAGGGTCGTTTGTTTGTGGGTCTAAAAGTGGCTTGAGCTATGGTCAAATATCAGGGGTTTCTTTACCCAGATTATTTGGTTTGACCAGAAACAAAACAAACTGGCGTTAATTTAACGCGAAAAAGGCTAGGTGCCGAGGAATAGGAGGACAGAATTTTGTTGCTGATTCAGGAGATTATAGAATCTGGAGGCTGCATTAGGAAAAGCTCAACGAGGTAAAGAAGTTGCGAGTGCCTCGAGCTGTTTCAGAAGATGTTCAGACACAGCACGTATGAACTTCCAAATGTCTTCATTGCGTTCACCAGGACCCTCTATTTTTCGGCAGCCAAAATCGCCCATTGGCTCTTATCTTCGCGTCCTTTGCGTTTCCTACTACCCAATCTGTTTATCAGCAGCGTTATTGGG
>JACZRM010000254.1 GCA_022576105.1 Chloroflexota bacterium
CGAGCGCAGCGGTCGGTGGCAAATCCCGATCCACGGTGAGTCGATCAAACCGATCACCGCCGAGCCGGCGCGCAAGGCCCTGGGTCAGGAAAATATCTACGAACGGGTCTCGATAACTCACTTGCTGACCGACCAGAACGACTCCGGGCGCATTGCCGGGGCCATCGGGTTTGGGGTGCGGGAGAACAAGATTTACGTCTTCAAGGCCAAGGCCGTAATTATTACCTGTGGCGGAGCTTCCAACGTCTTCCGACCGCGCTCGGTCAATGAAGGGCTGGGCCGAACCTGGTACTCGGTGTTTGCCACCGGGTCGGCCTATGGTCTGATGATCCCAGTGGGGACCGAGATGACTCAGATGGAGCACCGGTTTGTCCCCACCCGTTTCAAAGACGGATACGGTCCGGTGGGTATGTGGTTCCAGTATTTCCACGCTAGGGTAACCAATTCCCTGGGTCAGGACTACACCATCACCAGAGCGGACGAACTGAAGAAGTACGAACCCTACGGCTCGGCGGTGCCAACTCCTACTCCGCTGCGCAATCACCAAATGTTCCTGGACATCAAAGACGGCTTGGGCCCCATGTATATGCGCACCGACGAGGCCATGCAAAAGCTCTCCGGTGGCGACCCGGCCAAAATGGACCATGTAAGGACTGAAGCTTGGGAAGATTTCCTGGATATGACCATTGCTCAGGCCCTTACCTGGGCGTCCCAGAACATTGCTCCCGAAATCACCCCTTCTGAGGTGGTGTTGGCCGAGCCCTACATCATGGGTTCCCACTCCGGAGAGGCCGGCGCTTGGGTCAGCGGCCCCGAAGACCTGGCGCCTCCGGAATACTTCTGGGGGTACAACAAAATGACCACCATACGGGGTCTGTTCGCTGCCGGTGACGGCGTGGGAGCCGCACCCCACAAGTTCTCCTCCGGGTCTTTCACCGAAGGCAGGTTGGCGGCCAAGTCGGCGGTGAATTACATCGCAGACCACCCGCAAATGCCGACTGCAAGTGATGCCGATGTGCGGCAACTCCAGGAGACTATCTGGGCGCCGCTGGAGACCTTCGAGCGACACAAGGGTGCTTCCAGTTCGGAGGAAGTCAACCCCAACTTTATTAACCCGAAGCAGGGATTGGTGCGCCTCCAAAAAATCATGGACGAATACGCCGGTGGGACCTCGACCTGGTACACCACCAACGGTCCCACCCTGGAGCGGGGCATCCAGCTCATTGAGATGTTCCGCGAAGACTTGAAGCATTTGGCGGCGCGGGACCGCCACGAGCTACTGCGCTGCTGGGAGCTAATTCATCGGACCTGGGTGGGAGAAGCCCATATGCGGCATATGTTGTACCGGGAGGAGACCCGCTGGCCTGGCTACTATTACCGGGCCGACTTCCCAGACCTTGACGACGTTAATTGGCGGGTCTTCGTCAACTCACAATACGATGCGACCAATGACCGGTGGGAGCTCAAGACCCGGCCGTATATCAACCTGGTAAAGTAACCAAGAGCCAGGCATGACCCAATAGTGCATCTTCATTGAAACCTGAAACCTGAAACCGTATGAAAGTGTAACCGTCCATGGCCCGGGATCAGACCTCAGATGAAGTTGTTAAGACACCCGAACCAGATGATGAACCAATAGCCGCCGCCCCTCGGGCGCCGTCTCGTCGCGGCGGCCTCCAGACCTTCTCCTCCCTCCAGAACAACCCGGACTACCGGTACCTGTTCGCTGGCAACCTCTTCGCCAATGCCGCCCAGTGGCTCCAGTTTATAACTATCGGCTGGCTGGCTCTGGAGATCAGCGGTTCGGCCCTCCACTCCATAATGGCCGTAGCGGTGCGAGCCTTGCCCACCTTGCTCCTGGGACCCTGGGCCGGCGTTATGGCCGACCGCATCGACCGGCGCAAGCTGGCCATGGTTACTCAAGTGGGAATTTGCGCCGCAGCCCTGATTTTTGCGGTCCTGGTCGCCCGGGAACAGGTTACTACAGTCTGGTACCTTTACGCCTACACTCTGGTCACCGGAGTGTTTTTTGCTGTCAAGCAGCCGGTGCGCCAGGCACTGATCGCCAATACGGTGCGGCGGTCGGACATGGCCAACGCACTGGCCCTGAACGCCCTGGCGGTTACCTCGATGCGCCTCACCGGCGCCGGTCTGGGCGGGGTACTGATCGAGACTTTGGGGTTCCAGTGGAACTTTTTTGTTGAGGCGGGGCTATACATCGGCATGATTTTGCTGCTGATACCGATGCGTACCCCTTATCGCGAAACCAGCGCCGCCGGAAATCAATCGCCAATGGTCAACTTTAAGGAGGGCTTGACCTACATTGTAAAGAATCGGCTCATGCTGCGGTTGATGGCCCTCAACTTCGTTCGCACCGCGGTATTCTCTCCGCTCTTGTTGTTGCTGCCGTCTTATACGGTGGGAGCCCTGGGCGAGGGGGCGGGTATCGGTACCGCCATGATCGTGAGTATGGGGATCGGCGGAGTAACCGCTACCTTCATCATGTCCACCTGGGGATTCTTCATCAACAAAGGGTTGGTCTCCTTGATTGCTCTGCTCAGCGGGGCAACGGTGATCACAATACTGGGACTGTCCCACTGGGTCTGGCTGTCAGTTCCGATAATGTTGGTGATGGGGCTGTCTCAGAGTCACTTCATCGTCGCCAACCAGACCCTGGTGCAGAGTATGGTGCCCGATAACCTGCGAGGACGGGTGTCCAGTGTTTGGCATTACGAGCAGGGGCTGATTCCTTTGTTCTCCCTCTTCATCGGACTGGTGGCAGTCTGGGTGGGCATATCCTGGTCGCTGATCTGCTTTGGCGCCGGCGCGCTGGCTTTGAGTCTGTTCTTCCTGGCCCGCTTCAAGGATATACGGGCGTTGGACTGAGTCAATTTGTGGCTGCGGCTCAGTTAATTCTAATCCACTAAAACAGTGAGATTGTCTTTCTGAGCCGGAACGAAGTGGAGGTGAAGAATCTAAGATTCTTCGTCGCCGGGCTCCTCAGAATTACATTAATATTTATTTGGTAGTGATTTTGACGCTATGAAACCTTCTTAGGGTCTAACTGACTACTGCGATTACTCCGAGCAACCCGCGTAGAGCTTCCCGCATAGCCCCCTATCTGGCCTGATGCTATAATGCGCCATTCTTGGACTCGTGGCTAAGGAGCTTTGAAGATGAAAGTAGTATTCGTCGGCCGGGGCAACATGGGCAACCCGATGGC
>JACZRM010000255.1 GCA_022576105.1 Chloroflexota bacterium
GGTTCATGATAGTGGTGGCGGCACTAATCATCGGTATAGTGGCGTCCACTAGCGCCGCAGACTGGTTCTCTTTTGCGAAGGTAACCCGTGAAGCGGCGGTCACCGGCTCTCCGCTGGCGCTTGAGAAAGCCTTCGTTGAGTCCACCCTGGCGTGGCTGCCAGCTTTCAAGTTCCTTGGTGTCGGCATGATCCTGGCCGGCGTGACTTTTCTCCTGGCCACCATCCTGGGCGCGCTGCGCACCGGCGGCGGCAGGGTGCAGGAAGCTCTGGGCGCATCGGTTCACCTGATAAAGATCCCCATGACCGCCAAAATGTTCCCCATGGTCATGATGATGGGGTTGATGATCCTGATAGCCGCCGTGGTGGTCGGTATTGTTGACGCCGCGATCACCTTCGACTATTGGAACCACTCGATAGCTAACGAGTTGGACCAAGCAGTGGAAGGCAGCGCATTGCTCAGCACCCTTTCGACGATTAACTCGATTGACATGTGGGTCAAACCCCTAAAATTTGTGGGTATGGCCTCTCTGCTCAGTGGCATTGGCTTGGCCCTGGCCACCATAGTTCAGGTCTTGCGCTGGCAGTCCAGCCGTCTCTGGGACCTTCTGTCGTCCTAATCCAGACCCAATGAGAAGAGTAGGCTGGCACTTCCAAACATTTGAAGTGCCAGCCCACCTATCCTCAAGCTATTAGATGAAGATCAAGAAATCCCCAAACTGAGGAGTAATGAAAATGAAGATGAGGAATAAAACCGGTCGCTTTGCCACCGGATTGATCATCGGTTCCCTCGCCGGCGCGGCCGCCGGAATGATGTTCGCCCCCAGGCCCGGAAGAGAAACCCGGGACTCAGTCCGGCGCCAAACTGGTCACTATGTAGGAACCCTGCGTGAGAGTTTCAAGCGGAATAGTTCCGCTAGTCAACTTCAAGACCGAATGGACGCCCGGGTTGAGGTCTTGAACTAGGCTGGTCAAGCTACCCGGCTTCAGGTCTCACGATGAAATGGCAATCATGTTTAACCCAAATCACAGCAGAAAAAGGGACAAGGCGACTATATCTGCTAACTCCCCTACCTTGGCGGAGTTTGCCGAGAGATTCCCCAAGGGAAGGGCTAGGAGTCTATTTCCGCAAGTGCTAGTGTCCTCAATGAAATGGTTTATGGATATTATGGTCGAGGGCCTCGCCCCGTGGGTCCGAAATGAGCGAAAGCCCTTTGACCTCATCGTGGTCGGCGGGGGGCGCTCCGGACTTACCGCAGCTCTCTATGCCGGCCGTGCCGGTATAAACTCGCTCTTGATAGACCGGGGAGAAACCGGTGGAAGATCGGGGCGGCTTCAATGCGTCGACCACTGCTCCGAGGTTCCCGTCCGATTCGATTTGCGGCTATTGACCGGAACCGCAGTGATCGACATCAGGTCCAAGGCAGGATGCCTGGCAGTCGTTACGGAAGGCGGAGATGAGTATTGCACCAGGGCCGTCCTTCTAGCGACCGGCGCCGGAGCCGACCCAGGTCCGCTGGATGCAGAGCAGGACGGCTTGGCCGACGGGGGCGGGGAGATTAGCCCAGCAGAGCCCAATACCTGCTTCCTGCACGGCGTGGTCGAACTAGATAATCATGGGTTTATCAAAACCGGGGAAAACCTGGATACCAGCCTGCAAGGGGTGTTTGCCGCGGGTCAGGTTCGGGCAGGCTTCACCGAGAATGAAGCCGATGCCGAAGAGGATGGGGCAACTGCCGCCCGGATTATACGGGAATACCTGGGGCGTCATGGGATAGGGCAGGCACCGGGGGAAAACCAATGGTTTCCTGACCTGCCGGCAATCCGGGCAAGTAAACATAAGGCGCGAAAATCATGAAAAAAATAAACCGAATCTTGAATCTTGAACTCCTGTATTTTGAGGGGTGTACGGCGTGGCACCAGGTGCTGGAGAACCTGAAACAGGCCCTGCAATCCGAAGGAATGGCCCTGAAAGTTTCCTTGACCCGGGTAGTGGGAGCCCGTCATGCCAGGGCTCTGCGATTTCGGGTATGCCCCGCAATCCGGTTGGATGGCGAGGATATCTTCTATGAGCGGTCGGCCAAAAACGGACTGGCCTGCCGATTGTACTCTACCGGGGAAGGGATAAGAGGTTGGCCCACCGTCCGGATGATTCTTCAGCGGCTGCGCGCTCTACACGCCTTTGAGGCCCCTATCTCCACAGGGGGTTTAGCGTGAGGCTGCTCCAGCCGGTTTTTGGGGAACACCCAGCTACCATTCCTTAAGAAATCCAAGTTTTGTATGCCAGGCTACTGAACTATTCCCAAAGCTTCTATATCGTAATTAAGGTAATTTTATCCCTAGCCCAAAGAGGAGGCGTGATATGAAATTCCTTACCCGATTCGGGACCAAGCCCCTTACCGTGGTTTTAGTTGTCACCGGGCTGCTGGCCCTGGCCTGTACCAGCGCAGCAACGCCCACTCCAACCCCTACTTCGGCGCCCACACCCTTACCCACAGTCACGGAAGCTCCGGAACCCACTAGCGTCCCTCCGACCGTCACGGGAAGCGGGATTGAGGGAGGAGATCCTGATTTCAATGTCGTAGCCATGATCTGGCAGGGCTATTGGCTCTCTCGGGACCACTTCGGGCCTTTTGTCATGGCCTCAGGAATGGGTGAACCCTTCATGCCCCCACCGGCCATGATGCAGAGCATGATGCAGATGGTAGCCCAGAACCCCAGCGACCCGGTACCGATGATCCAAAACATGATGCCCCTGCAAGCCGTGTTTGCCTCCGGTAGCTCGGATCTGGTCAACGATCCCCGGGAGTTTGGCCCGCTGGACCTGGAGGCTTTCCGCCTGGACCCGTCCACCTTTGATAAAACCGTCGCGGTGCGGGCCCAGGCCGAGACGATGCTGAAACTGAGCCAGTGGTCTCACAACTTCTCCAATGAGCACTTCGGCACGCCGGACGACGATTTCGGAGCTCTGCAGCGATTCCTCGGGGTGATGGTGGCTATGCTGTCCCAAATGCAGGGCCAGTACGCCATGCAGAATCTCTTGAACATGGATGACGGTCTTTACCGGGACTCGGATGGTACCCTGGACTACGTAGGGAACTGGGTGATGCTTCACACCCTATCTGATGTATCCCTGATTAACTAAGAGGTGAGTCTTTACACGAATCCCGACTCCCAACCCATGT
>JACZRM010000256.1 GCA_022576105.1 Chloroflexota bacterium
CGAGCTGAACGTAGGGGTTGAGGGCTCAGTGCTAGCCCAGACAATCAAGGCCCGCGCCGACAAGATCGTCATCAGATACGACATTGAGTCCGACGAAGAGCCGGCCAAGCTGGCCGGGTTGATTCGCAACGCCCGCAACGGGTGCTACGTCCGCCAGACCATCGGCAACCCGGAAATCTTCGAGGACACCATCACGCTTAATGGGCAGCCCTTTGATCTGGAGGCCTATCCGCCGCCGGCAGGTAGATAGTCGTATGCTGAGGAGTGCCTTGTGTCTAGTATGGTTATGCGGTGTTCTATCATCTGTGGTTCGACAAGCTCACCACGAACGGATAAAACCCTCTTGCCCTGAGCCACTTCGACAAGCTCAGAGCCTGCCCTGAGTTCATCGAAGGGACAGGCCGGTCCAAGGGTGGGTTATTAAGCCTGCGTTAAGGGTCAGCCCCCGGCCGCCGCTAGACTGGGCACCGGGATATTGGGTTGATATGTTTTGACGTAGGGAGATCGCCAAAGTTGTTCTCTGTGACTTTGTGTATGGATTACGCTGCTTGCTTGAAGCAAGTCGCTATTGCTGTATAATTTATAGTAGAAAACCCAACGGAGAGCACCGATGAACTTCAGAGGAATCAACCATCTGGCATTGGTCACCAACGATATGGAAGGCACGGTCCGGTTCTATCGGGACGTGCTGGGGCTGCCATTGGTCGCCGCAATTGGCAATACCAAGAACGGATATCCCTTCCGCCACTACTTCTTTGAGATTGGCGCCAATAACTGTATCGCCTTCTTCGAGTGGCCTGAGGTTGAGGGTTTTCACAAGCCCGCCGGACAGCCGGTGCAAGGCCTAGTCCAGTTCGACCACGTTTCCTTCGATGTTGAAACCGAGGATGAATTGCTGGAGCTTCAGGACAAGTTGGGTAGGGCCGGCGTGGAAGTAACCACGGTGATCGACCATAAATTGATTCATTCCATCTACTTCCACGACAACAATGGCATCGCCCTGGAAGCGTCGGTTTGGATCAACAACGTTACCGGCAGAGAGCCGCAGTTTGAGGATCCCTGGGTCTTCCAGGACAGCGACCCGGTGCCGGCCCTGCGCGAGCAAATGGAGCAGGCCAGGCTGATTCCTTCAGCGGACTGAAAACATCCCAAGCTGGTTGCTGGAATCGAAAGGGGGAAGGCTTAAGCCTTCCCCCTGATTCTGGCCTAGATTACCCTCATGCGGCCAGCGGGAGTTCTGCGCCACGCCCTAATCACCGGACAAATTGCTGTATCTTTCCTCCAGTTGTCGCAGTTTATTCATCTCAGCCCCGCCAATCTTCAACGCGCCGCTGAGATAGGGGTTGTCCCGGTGGGCTTCCCGAAAATCTTGGATGGCCGCGCTGCCCCGCTGCGTGAAGTCCTGCATAAAGTCGTGCAGAGCGGCGTAGATCACCAGGTGGGTGATGCGGCTTTCCCAGGCGATGGTTACGCCCATCGAGAGCAGTTCGTCGTCGGTAAGGGCGGTGGGCAGGTGGCTTTGCATCACCGAAAATGGGCCGCTGATGGCTTCCCGTGCCTGTTGTATTTCCTCGGCTGAATGGGGCGCCGAAAACTGCACCCAGTCCACTTCGCCGATCTCCTGGTAGGCCTTCATGCGGCGCAGCGACTCCTCCATTCCGCAGTTCACCGCCTCGCCCGCGTAACACTGGGCCATGATTACGAAGTTGGGGTCGAGCTCCCGTTTGCAGTCCACCGCCGCCCGGTACCTGGTCAGTACCACATCCAGTGACTCAACCGCCACGCCGGCTGATCCGGTGCCCCGTTTCGCCTCAATGGGCTGGTCGTCGATGCGAATTCCAGCCAGACCGGCGCTGATTGACTCGGCGACGATGCGCCGCACGGCCATAATTCCGCCGTGGCCGGTGTCGCCATCAAGTATCACCGGAAAATCCACCGCCCGGGCAATCCAGCCACCAATGGTCACGCACTCGGTGGAAGTGGCAGTGCCCAAGTCCTCCATTCCGGTGTAGGCCCCAACCACGCCGCTGGTCCCCACAAAGCCAGCCTCCGCTCCGGCGGTTTCCATCCCCCGGGCCAGCGATGCGCTGGGAGGATGCATTACCGTCAGCACACGGTCCTGGCGGTGAATCAGCTCTTGCAGCTTGGCGGTGGCTTTGGGGTTGGACATAGCGAATGCTCCCTTAATGTTGTCTTCGACATATTAAGATGGCGCATTGCCCAGGTCAACTTTAAGTAAGACATTGCAAGGATTCACCGGCCCAGCGCCGAGGTTTGATATCGGGTAAGGTGAAAATACCGGGTATAATGGCTGCAGATTCAGCGGGATGGCACTGGAGGTAGCACTGATGGTCCAGGTTCAGCCAATGGAGTACCGGCTCCTGATTGACGGAGAGTGGGTGAAATCCAAGAGCGGAGACAGCTTCGACGTAGAAAATCCCGCCACCGGAGAAACTATCGCCTGCATGGCCAACGCCGGGGAGCAAGACGTGTCCGATGCCATCGCGTCGGCGAAACAGGCCTTTCTCAATGGGCCTTGGTCGGCCATGTCCGGTGCGGAACGGGGCAACATCCTGTGGAAGATGGCCGACCTGGTGGAAAAAGAACGCATGGAACTGGGCCGGCTGGAGTCTATTTCCAACGGACGGCCCATCTCCGAGACTTCCTCCCAGATGACGGTGGTGGCCAGCTACTTCCGCTACTTCGCCGGGTTCTGCGACAAGATTCAAGGCTCGACCATTCCCACCGATGCTGCTCACTTTAGCTACACTACGCGGATACCCCTTGGCGTGGTGGGACAGATCACGCCCTGGAACCATCCGTTGATGATTGCCTCCAAGAAGCTGGCTCCGGCGCTGGCGGCGGGCTGCACCGTGGTGATGAAACCCTCGGAGCTGGCCCCGCTGACGCCTACCGAAATCGGACGAATTGCCCTGGAAGCCGGAATGCCGCCCGGAGTGCTTAATATCGTAAACGGGTTTGGGCCAACGGCGGGCAAGGCATTGGCGTCGGACTCGCGCCTGGGAAAATTAGACCTTACCGGGGGCACTGAGACCGGAAGAGCCGTGGCCCAACTGGCCGCGAAAAACTTGGTGCCTCTCCAATGCGAGCTGGGCGGCAAGGCCCCGGTCATAATCTTCGAAGATTCACGGCTGGAGGACGCGGTCAACGGTTGCGCCTT
>JACZRM010000257.1 GCA_022576105.1 Chloroflexota bacterium
AAGAGGTAGCGGAAACCGTGGTATGGTTGTGTTCCGGCGACGCCTCCTGCGTTACCAGTCATGCCATGGCGGTAGACGGCGGATACGTGGCTCAGTAATACGTGGCCCAGTGAAACGTGGCCCAGTGATACCTAACCCAGTAAAATATTGCTCCGTAAAGAGAATCAGAAAGATGGAGTTGAGTTTATGGTTTTAGAATCTGGAAAAATTACAGCGGAAGGGGTCGAGCGCCTGCGGGGCAGGCTGGGTAGCTTCAACCGGCCCCGCCAGTACGGCGTGGGGCTGTTTAACGAAGATGCTTCCCGCAGCGCCATCCGCCACTTCTGCCAGGGCATAGGAGACACCAACCCCCTTTATTGGGACCGCAGCTACGCCCAGCAGACAAAATTTGGAACCATCATCGCTCCACCCTGCTTCCTCTACAGTGTCTACTGGTGTTCCGGCAGAACCGGCGGACTGGCCGGAGTCCACGGCTTTCACGCCGGCAACGACTGGGAGTGGTACCGGCCCATCTACCTGGGCGACCAGATATCGGTGCAGGAGCAGTTTACCGGCCTGGAGGAAAAGAAGAGCGAGTTTGCCGGGACAATAATGATCCAGTCCAGCGTTACCCACTACTACAATCAGCGGGGCGAGGAAATTGCCAAGACCCGGGGCTGGCAGATTCGGGCCGAGCGCGACGCCGCCAAAGAGCGGCAGAAGTATACCTTCGAGCCTTATAAGTATTCACGGGAGGAAATCGAGTCCATTTCCGAGGCGGTGCTGGGCGAGGAAATACGGGGCGATAACCCCCGCTGGTGGGAGGACGTGCAGGTTGGTGATGACCTCAAGCCGGTGGTGAAGGGCCCCATGAGTCACGGCGACATCACCGCCTTCGTGGCGGGTTGCATCGGCGGAATTTCCCACGGCATCCAGCTTCGCGAGATGCTGAGACACCCTTCCTGGGGGTTCACCGATCCCAGCACCGGAGCTCAGGAAGCGATAATTCGCGTCCACGACATCCAGGAAGCCGCCGAAAGCGCCGGACTTCCCGGCGCCTACGACTACGGGTGCCAGCGCTGCTGCTGGATGGGACACCTGCTGACCAACTGGGCCGGGGACGATGGATTCGTTAAAAAGATGTACGTGGAGCTGCGCCGGTTTAACGTGGTGGGAGACACCACCTGGTGCAAGGGCAAGGTGATTGCCAAGCGTCAGGAGGACGGAGAAAACCTGGTCGATCTGGAAATTTGGGGCGAGAACCAGCGGGGAGAGCAGACCACCAAGGGAAGCGCCACCATCTGCCTGCCCTCCCGCCAATCTTCTCCTTAAACAGCCAGGCTCGAATACGGGCAGGGTCCACTGTTGCATTCCACCAACAGGGCAGCGTCTTTCGGTTCTCCCCGGTGTCATCGCGAGCGAAGCGAAGCAATCCCTGATCACCCCTGTGAGATTGCTTCGGGTCTGCGGTCCTCGCGATGACACTCTAAAGGCACTGGGGTACACCGGGTATTTATGTCTTGCCAGATGTTTCGGTTATAATGGAACTATCATGGGTAGCCACTAGAGTGAAGCGATGATCAATCCCAAAATCAAGTTCACCGTCAAAGACTACATGAGCGCGCCGGACGGGAAGCGGTACCAGCTGTTGGACGGAGAATTGATAGTGGCACCTTCACCAACGAGTAAGCACCAGTCCATCATTGGAAAGCTTTATCTAACCATGAGCCAATTTGTAACCCAGAGTCAGCTAGGGCAAGTCTGGTACGCACCGTTGGACGTGATCCTCTCCGACCATGACGTGGTGCAGCCGGACATCTTTTTCATATCCAACGCCCGGGCAAACATCCTAACCGAGGCCAACGTTCAGGGCGCGCCCGACCTGGTGGTGGAGATTCTTTCGCCGGCCACAGCCCAGCACGACCGGGAATACAAGCGAACCCTTTACAGCCGCCACGGCGTGCGCGAATACTGGCTGGTGGACCCGGAAGAGGATAGGGTCGAGGTATGGACCGAGTCTGAGGCTGGGCTGGTCCAAACCGCCGCCTACCAGCGAGGAGATACCCTGGCGTCTCCTCTATTGGAGGGCCTGAACATTCCCCTGGAGGCCATCTTCAGCTAGGTTTTAGTATAGAAAGGGCCGCCGCCCCGGAAGTCTGCCACTACAAAAACCTCTCGGCAGCAGCAGCAAATCCCTTCATCGCCCCTTCCAGCACCCAGTCCTCGACGCAGTAAGAAATGCGGAAATGCCCCGGCGTGCCAAATCCCCTGCCGGGCACCGTCAATACGTTCCATTCCTGGAGCGTATCCACGAAGGCGGCATCGTCCTCCAGTGGAGACTTGGGGAACAAGTAGAAGGCTCCCTGGGGCTTCACCACCGAATACCCCATTCCGGTGAGTTGCGAGTATATGTAATCCCGCTTCCGCTGATAGTCGGCCATGCCGACGCTGACGCCTTGCAGGGCTCGGATCACGTGCTGCATCAGCGCCGGGGCGTTGACGAAGCCCAGGGTTCGGGTGCAAAAGATTAGCCCGTCCACCAGCTCTTCCCGCTGCGGGTAGGCCGGATGCACCGCTATGTAGCCGATCCTCTCGCCGGGCAGTCCCAGGTCCTTGGCATGAGAATTTACCACTATAGTGTTTTCATAGTGGGGAAAGACCTGGGGATAAATCATATCGTCGTAGAGTAGCCGCCGGTAAGGCTCATCACTTATCAAAAAGATTTCAATGCCAACCTCCGACTGCTTGCGGCGGAGTAGCTGGGCCAGGGACTCCAATTGCTCGCTGGAGTAGACCGCCCCCGAGGGATTGTTGGGCGAGTTGACGATTATTCCCCGGGTTTTGGAGGTAATTGCCGCTTCGATGGCCGGTAGGTCCAGCTGAAAATCCGGGCCGGTGGAAACGATCACCGGGACTCCATTGTGGTTGTCGATGAAGTAAACATACTCGACAAAGTAGGGAGCCAGGATAATGACTTCATCGCCGGGATTCAGAATGGTCCGCAACACCACGTTGGCGGCTCCCGCCGCGCCGCAGGCCATGACCACTTCGTTAAGCGTGAAGGGGAGTCCAGTTTCCTGAGCCAGGGTTTCGGCCACGGCTTGACGGGTCTCCGGATAACCGGCGTTGGGCATGTAGCGATGCATGCCTGGCGCGTCGCTCTGGCCCAGCCGGACCAACTCTTGCTTGAACT
>JACZRM010000258.1 GCA_022576105.1 Chloroflexota bacterium
GACCCCAGCGGGCCCATGTTTGACCAGATCGAGGAGGCCGCACAAGTGTGCCGTCGGGCCAGTGAACTGGGATTTTCGGCAATATATATGCCCCAGCACTTTCTCGCCCACCCCACCGTGTGGCTGCAACCGATGCAAACCCTGGCACGCCTCGCTCCGGAAACCGGGCATATGAAGTTGATGACCGGAATCCTGCTGCTCACCTATCACAATCCGGTAGACATTGCCGAGCAGACTGTAACCCTGGACCATATCAGCGCAGGTAGGTTCGTGCTTGGCCTTGGACTCGGTTACCGCGAACGGGAATTGGAGGCCTTCGGCACCAACCGCAGAGACCGCGTCAGCCGGTTCGAAGAGTCCGTAGATCTCATGAAGCGGCTGTGGACGGGCGAGGAAGTCACGTTCGAAGGTAGACATTGGAAGGTGAACCAGGGGCGAATCAGCCTGACCCCGGTCCAGAAGCCCCATCCTCCTCTTTGGTTGGCCGCCCAGAGTGCGGGGGCTGCCCGGAGAGCCGCGGCTATCGGCGATGCGTGTCTCATCGGCCCCCAACCCAGTTGGGAGGATTTTCGTTCCTTGGCCAACGTATACACCGAGTCCCTGGAAAGAGTAGGAAAGGGCGGCCGGGGACTCTTGGCGGCTAACCGCTCGATGTCCATTGCCAGGGACCGGGAAACGGCGGTAAGTGAGGCGCGGGCCGCCAGCCAAGCCAAGGCCGGAATGTACAGCTCCTTCAACATGCAGGAGGTTACCACGGTCGAATTGGGGCTTGGCGGCGACCGGGACCTGGCAGATTGGGCAATCATTGGGAATCCCGAGGATTGTGCGGAATTGATAACGCAGTGTCATAATGAAAGTGGTCTGGACTACATCGGCCTGGCTTGCTTGAATCTGCCCAGCGGCCTGAGCGCCCGCCTGGAATTTCTGCAGATGATCGCTGAGGAGTTTGTCAGTCGCCTGCCTTGAGGCAGTTCTTCGCCGGAGCGTCGTTAAAGGCGGTGGGCGCTGGTTGCTAGGGCCTGCGGTAGCGCCCGGATTACCGTTTTAGGGCATTCACATCATACTTAGCCCCCATGAGATAAGAGAGGAGCGGACCAGATGGGTATTTATCGAATGTACACTGGGGCTGACGGCGAAAGTGTTAGTGTTATGGAAGAGCCCAAGAAGGAGAAATACGCTGGTTGCCGTCGTATAATGGCAACCGACTAACGGATGCATCGGGACGTGCTAAACTGATTCCAATGGGGAGGAGGATACGGATATGGGAAGAAAACTGGTACTGGAAACTACCGCGCCCTTCCAAGGCCTGCCTGAACTGGTCGCTTACCGGGAGGGGCTTTTCGAGGAAGAGGGCCTGGACGTAGAGTTCATTGAACGCGGCGAAGCTGCTCCCCATACTACCAACACCAGCGTTACCAGCACCGAGACGGTCAGCCCGTTTCTAAGCCACGCCAGTAGCTTTGAGCAGGGCCGCGCCGGAATGTACAATGCCTGCGAGTGAGGTAACTGCCGCCGAGTTCAGGATAGCACTGTCCAGGGACGGCAACTGGGCCGGCGGGCCATCATTGCGTATGGCGCCTTAGTAGTGAACCCCTCGTCGCCGGTCTATACCCCTCAGCAGATGGCCAATAAGATAATAGGAGTACCTTACTTTGCCGGAACCCACTTCCTGGCGTTATTGATGCTGGAAGGGTTCCTCTGCCCCGGGACCTCATCAAGACGTGCCAGGCTCCCTTCGGCTCCGGCGCCCGATTCCGCTCCCTGATGAAGGGCGAGATAGACGCAACTACCCTCACCGAGCCCTACATTTCGGTCGCGGAGAAGGCTGGCTGTAGAATCATAATCCTGGCCCCCTACCATGGCACGGAAGTTGCCAGTCAAGATGTCGACGCGGAGACCTACGCCTCTTTCAACCGTGCGGTCAAGAAAGCCGTTGGACGTATCAACCCGGACAAGCGCAAGTACCTACAGTATTTTATCGACTACCACCAGTCGGACCCTGATGTAGCGGCCCTCACGGTCGATGATTTGAGCATGGCGCGGCTGCAGGTAGTCGAGCCCGCCCCCATCCCTGAAGATGAGCTAGATAGGACTTACCATTGGATGCTGGATTGCAACCTGCTGGACCCAGACTGTGCCGAGGGAATGTTAGTGGACAATCAAAGGCAAAGTTTAGCGCACCGGTCCGATATAACCGGACATTAGGCGAGCCGAAAGGAGTGTCTGGCACGCATGAGCAGCCCATTGAAGCCGTCAGTGAGGTGCCTGCATCTACCAGTGGGTAAGTGACGCAACTGCGCATTTTGCCATATCCCGATTTATTTCGGCGCGCACCAGTGTGGCAGTCCCATATAATAGGCAGGAGAAACGCGATGGCCCTCAAACTCGGGATCTTTGACCACATAGAACATCCCCTCTGGTCAATATCCCGCAATTTGCAGTTTCCTGTAATCAGCTAGAATCGGTCGATTATTTGGGTCGCGGTCTGGACGAAAAATAGGAACAGGATAGCGCTCGGAGGAGCTACCCCGTTTATTTGCATATTTGAACCGTCATGTGCAGTATTCGTAGTGTAAATGGTCGGGGTGGCGGGATTTGAACCCACGACCTCTTCGTACCGGTCTGAGCGCATTAGCCAGGGCGACATGTCCCAAGTTGAAATGGGTCGAAGAAGGCAAGCCTTCCCGAAAAGTACGCGCCAACATCGTGAATTGGTTTGGCCCGCCCTCGGCGACAAGCGCCGACTTTTGCTAACCGATTTGCTAACGCATTGCCAACCACAGGATAATACGAGCCAACATTTCACGCTCAGATGATGTTGAAATCCCTGGACGGTTTGTTCTAATTTAGTGCTTAAAAGCATAGAACAACACTTGAGGCATCAGACTCGAAAACCGGTATACCTTCGGGCATCGCGGGTTCGAATCCCGCCCTCTCCGCCATCATTGAGCACAAAATAAGGGCTGGGTGGCTTATCTCAGGGGTATTATATTGGTACTTATCCCCATATTGCACATTAGTTCTGAGGTGGCGGCAAAATTTCTACGCCATTACGCTCCGCCGCTGCGATCATGCGCTGAATCATCGCGTCGTGCAGCGACGGTGGGATAGCATTCCGGTCAGTTGTT
>JACZRM010000259.1 GCA_022576105.1 Chloroflexota bacterium
TTTAGCTTGTCGCAGATTCGAAACAAAAGTTGATTGAGCAACACGTTCACTCCATTCGGACATATTAGCTCTCCAATAGGGTTATAAGTTCACTTAATGTCAGAGAATAGAACAAACGTATTAAATAGTCAAAAAGCTATTTCTCCAGCCGGCTCCCATGAAACAGGTATTGCTGGGAGTAGCCGCCGTAGCGTCCAAAGTGGCGGTGGGCCCACTCTGCTAGCATCTGGTTGCTAGGGGTCTTTTCGCCTGGGAAGTACCACTCGCCCAGCGCGCGGCGGATCCAAACGTCGATGGGAAACGCCTCCATTTTATCCAACGAAAACACCAGGATGCAGTCGGCTATCTTGGGGCCGATGCCGACACACTCCATCAGCGCGGCTTTGGCTTCGTCGTAGGGCAGGTCGATTAGCTGCTCCAGGTCCAGCGACTTCTCCACCACCCGCCGAGTGGCTTTATCCACGTAGGGCGCCCTAAAACCCAACCCCAACTTTCGCAGCTCCTGCTCCCCAGCCTCCACCAACTGCACCGGAGTGGGAAAGGCGTGGCGCACTTCGCCGTTCATGCTGATGGCTTCTCCGTAATGCTCGGCCATTTTCTCCATGACCTGGTGGATGCGAGGGATGTTGGAGTTGGCCGAGCAGATGAACGCAACCATGCATTCCCAGGGTTCTTGCCGCAGCACCCGCAGCCCTGGGTACCGCTCCACCATTAAGGCCACCCGCTGGTCCTGGGTAATCTCCTGGTAGATGGATTCAAGGTCGTCATCCAGGCGGAAGTATCGCTGCAATATGGGAATCACCGAGGTCTCGGGATAAGGCTGCGAACAGAACTCCAGGCCGCCTTTGCTCTGGCGCATCTTGATGAAGTTGCCTCGCACCACCCCGGAATACCAGCCCTCGTCTTTGCGCCAGCGGTGGGCCTGACCGCTTTCCAAGGTGGCCGCTAGGTCAAAGGGAGGATCAATGTGCAGTTCCACGGTCATCACCAATCCACTCCGCCACCAAAGTCCCAACCGTCGCCAGATTACTGGGCTTCAAAGTACAAGGGGGTATCGATTGCAAAAACGCCTGGCCGTAGGACCGCCCGGTGATGCGCCGGTCCAGCACCACGATGGCCCCCTTGTCGCCCTTGTTTCGGATCAACCGCCCCATGCCCTGGCGGAACCGCAGCACCGCCTGGGGAATGGAATATTCCTTGAACGCGTCTTCGTACTGCGCCGACCTGGCCTTTACTATCGGATCGGACGGGACCTGGAAGGGCAGGCGGGTCAGCACCAGGGCTTTGAGCACGCCGGGGGGCATGTCTACCCCCTCCCAAAAGCTACTGGTGCCCAGCAACACGCTCTTGGGGTTTTCAATGAACCGGCGGGTGAGCTGCTGAGGCGAGCCGTCAACCCCCTGGGCCAGCACTTCAATACCCTCTCCCATCAGCGATGCCCGGATCTGCTGGGCCACCGCCCGCAGCGCCGAGTAGGCGGTGAACAAGGCCATGGTGCGGCCGTTCAGCGATTTGCCCAGGTCAACCATGACTCGGGACATTGACTCGATGTATTTGTCGGTATTGGGCTGGGGCATGTCCTCGGGGATTATCAACAGCGCGGCTTTCTGGTAGTCGAAGGGAGAGCCGACCAGCAATTCCGGTGCGTCCTGGTCCAGGCCCAACCGGCCCCGCACGTAGTCGAAGTTGCCCTGGGTGCTCAGCGTGGCGCTGGTCAGGATCACGCATTCCTTGTGGGCGAATAGCTGCTCGGCCAGCGCGGTGCTTACTTCCAGGGGGGCCGCGTGCAGGGACACATCGCCTCGGTTGGAGTCGCGGGCGATCCAAATAATGCTCTGGTCTTCGGGCGCGCCGATCAGCATTGATAGCTGGCCCCGGAGTTCATTAAAGTCGTCCTGTATCGTGGCTGCTTCCATGGTCAGCGTATCTGAATCGCCTGCCGACGCCAGGTCAGCTCCCTCCAGGAACCGCTGCATCTGGGCCAGGCGGTTGATCACCTGGGCCAGGGCAACGTCCAGGTTTTCCCAGGCCAGCGCCAGGTCGGCCCAGGGTTTCTGCGTGCGCATGGGCGGTGTCACCAACAACTGAGACTCGTCGTTGCTGCCGCTCTTCTGGGCTCCCAGGAACCGGTCGACCTCGCCCCACAATCTGGCCCACAACTCACGAATATGCGGCGCCAACGACTCCACATCGGCAACCGCCCGGTCGCCATTTTGGCGTAGCGCCGAGGCCAGGTCCTCGGTGCTCAAGGCCAGCCTGATTTGAGTAGTCAGCCTACCCAGAGGCTCCAGTTCCTCCGGCAGCCGTTCCGGGGTGATCTCAAAGCCGAACTGCTTGGTGGCTTCCTCCTCCAGGTTGTGGGCTTCGTCAACCACCAGGTACTGGTAATCGGGAATCAGACTGCCGCCGTGCATCATGTCGGAAAGCAGCAGAGCGTGGTTGACCACCACAATGTGCGCTTGCTCGGCCCGCTCTCGCGCGCTGCGCAAGAAGCAGGGGCCGCCGTTTCTCAGGCCCGGGCACCAGCCCTTGTCTCCGGCGGAAACCTTGCTCCAGGTGAAGGCGTCGCGACCGGAAAGGTTGATCTCGCTGCGGTCTCCGGTAGTGGTATCTTGCAGCCAGACCGAAGTTTTGCCCAGCAAGCGGGCGTCGTCAACCGACGGATTTTCACTGCGGGCCAAATACCCCCAGCGGTTCAAGCACAGATAGTTGCCCCGACCTTTGAGCAGAGCCGCCTGAATCAGGCCTTCCTTGACCAATCCGGCGCTTTCCAGCACTTCAATCACCGCTGGAATGTCTTTGCGTATCAGTTGCTCTTGTAGATTGATCGTGTTGGTGGAAATAACCACCCGCTGTCCCTTGGACGCCGCAAAAATGGCCGCCGGCAACAGATAGGCCATTGATTTGCCGACGCCGGTGCCGCCCTCCACGATCAGGTGATGCCCCTGGTAGATGGCTTCGGTAACCTGGGCCAGCATCTCAATTTGCTCCGGCCGGTGCTCAAATCCGCTGAAGGACTTGGAGAAGGGGCCTCCGGGTTCCAGCAGGTTAACTATTTTCCTTTCGTCCAGGAGGCCCAGATCAGCATCCATCCTGCGCCGCTCCGGTCGCCCTAAC